>CAYNWR010000205.1:0-5500 GCA_964400915.1 uncultured Burkholderiaceae bacterium | reverse complement strand
CCGCCCGAGAAGGCGATGCCGACCTTCTGGCCGGTGGGGAGCGATTGCAGGATCTTGGACATGGCGGGCTGGCCGACCGTGTGGGCGCGGCAGGGGACGGTGGATCAGGCGAAATGGCAGATGTAGTGGTAGGGCTCGGCGGCCACGCGAATCTCGAACGACGAGTTGGCGGCAACGCTGAAGCGCTCGCCGGCGGCGGATCGCTGCCACGTGTCGCTGCCCGCCAGTTTGTACTCGCACGAACCCGCCACGCATTCCATGATCTCGGCTGCACCGGTGTTGAAGGTCAGGGTGGCCGGCAGGACCACGCCCACGGATTTCCGGGTGCCATCGGCTAGGGTGAGTGAATGGCTCACGCACTTGCCGTCGAAATAAACGTTGGCCTTGGTGGCGACGGAGACGTTGGGGAGATGGTCGGTGCTCATGGCGGTGGCGGCAAAAGGCGTGGATTGTAGGCCGCGCCCCTGCTGTGCCTGCGCCGCGTCAGGGCGGATTCATGGTTGCCAGGTGGTGGGCCAGATCCGACAGGTCGCGGTCGCTCATGCCACCCAAGGCATTGGTCATCGCCGTGTCGCGTCCCGTGGCCTTGCCGGCCAGCATGGCGCGCATGGTGGCCAGCAGGTAGTCCTCGCGTTGGGTGGCCAGGCGCGGCATCTGGTCGCGACCGCGCTGATCGGGCAGGTGGCAACTGCCGCAAAGCGCCCGCTCGGCGATGTGGCGGCCGCGTTCTGCGCGCGTCGTGTCGCGTGGGACGGCCGCAGGCGGCGGCGGCTGCGCCGCAAAGTAGGCGGCCAGGGCGGTGAGTTCGGCATCGTTGAACAGCTCGAGCAGGCCCTTCATTTGGTCGACGACGGACAAGCCTTCGCGGATCAGCACCAGTCGGTTTTCCAGGAAGAGCTTGGGTTGCCCCGCCAGCGAAGGAGTCCCCGGCTGGGTTGATCGGCCCCCCTCGCCGTGGCAGCCCAGGCAGACCTTGACGCGGTCGGCCAGGTTGGCCGGCAGCACCGCCTGGGCATGGGCTGCAGCCGCCAGCAACCAGGCCGTGCAAGCGACGGCCATGAGGCGAGCGGACGACGCGAGGCAGGTGCGACCTGCCAGGCGGCGCGCCCGGCTTGCGCGCCGGACACCGTCGGGCGGGGTGCACGCTGCTGCGACGCACCCCGGTGCGTCAGCGCGCGTAACTGACACGGTAGATGGCACCCACCTGCTCGTCAGACACGAGCATCGAGCCATCGGGCATCTGCAGCGAGTAGGCCGGACGGCCCCAGAAGTTGTTGGTGCCCGGCGTGTGAAAGCCCGTCATGAAGGGTGCCATGCCGGCCACATTGCCGGCACCGTCCAGACGCACGAAGACCACGTCGAAACCGATCTTGTTGTGGCTGTTCCACGAGCCCTTGCGCATCACGAACATGCCGTTGCGGTACTCGGCCGGGAACATGTTGCCGGTGTAGAACTGCACGCCCATCACCGCGGCGTGCGGCCCCATGAGTGCGGACGGGCGCGTGACCCCCTCGCAGGGATTGGCCTTCTTCACATCGGGATCGACCACACCGTTCTCGTGGCAATACGGAAAGCCGAAATTCAGTCCCACACGCGTCATGCGGTTGAGTTCGTCGTTGGGCGTGTTGTCGCCCATCCAGTCACGGCCGTGGTCGCTGAACCACAGCTCCCGGGTCTGCGGATGCCAATCAAAGCCGACGGAGTTGCGCACACCGCGGGCCACGACCTCCATGCCGCTGCCGTCGGGGTTGTAGCGGCGGATCTGGGCGTATTCGGGCGTGGGCAGTTCACAGATGTTGCAGGGCGCGCCAAAGGGCACGTAAAGCTTGCCATCCGGGCCGAATCGGATGTACTTCCAGTTGTGGTGCTGCAGGGGCGGCAGATTGAAGGCTGCCGTGAGGTCCACGGGCTGAGCGCCCGGATTGTTCTCGATGCCGTCATAGCGCAGGAACTTGTCGATCGCCATCACGTACAGCGATCCGTTGCGAAACTCGATGCCCGAAGGCTGGTTGAGTTTGTCGACAACGACGCGGTTGTTGCGCTGGCCGCCGCGATCGCTGACCTCGTAGACACGTCCGATGCCGCGGGTGCCGACGTACACATTGCCATTGGGGGCGCGGGCCATGGCACGGGCGCCGGGCAGGCCGTGGGCCCACAACTCGACCTTGAAGCCTGCCGGCACCTTGATGCGGTCAACCGGGATCTCGCTGGGCGGCGTGACCGTGAGTTTGCCCGGCAGGGGCGCCAGCGTGGAGTTGGCCATCGTCGCTGGGCGGCCTTGTTGCCACGCCGGTGGTGCTGCGGCTGCGGGGGCAGCAGCCGGCGCAGCCGCCTGGGTGGGCGGCCTGGATGGCGCACAGGCGACGGCAACCGCACAAGCCACTGCGGCCAGGGCCAGATTGATCGGGCGGATCTGCGTGTCCTTCATGGGGTGTCTCCTCGATGGTGTTCTGATGGGTGAGGCTGCCACAGGCAGCCCCAGCGCAATATAGCCATGCCAGGCGCGCCTGTCCGCAGAAGCACATGCCCGCAAAAGACAATTGCGGTTTCGAGGCCACCCATAATCGGCCGACCATGAAAACCCTGGTGGAATGGCTCGCGTACTGCGAGCGGCAGCATCCTCGCTCGATCGAACTCGGGCTGGAACGCGTGGCGGACCTGCGCCAGCGGATGGGTCTGACACTGTCGTGCCCCGTCTTCACGGTGGCTGGCACCAATGGCAAAGGGTCCACCTGCGCCATGCTCGAGGCGATCCTGGAGGCGGCAGGCTATCGGACCGGGGTCTATTCGTCGCCGCATCTGGTGGCGTTCGAAGAACGCTGCCGGGTGCGTGGCCAAGCCGTCAATGCTTCTGATTTAATAGCAGACTTCGAAGCCGTGGAGATCGCCAGGGGCTCAAAAGAGCAAAAAACCGAGTTGACCTACTTCGAATTCACCACCCTGGCCATCCTGCGCCATCTGGCGCGCCAGAATTTGGATGTGGTCATCCTGGAGGTGGGCCTGGGCGGGCGCCTGGACGCGGTCAACGTCATCGATGCCGACTGCTCCATTGTCACCAGCATCGACCTTGATCACCAGGCCCTGCTGGGCCCGGATCGTGAAACCATCGGCCGGGAGAAGGCTGGCATTTTTCGCGCCGGACGGCCCGCCATCGTCAGCGATCCGATGCCGCCAGCCAGTGTGATCCATCACGCCCTGAGCCTTGGCGCAGACCTGTGGCTGGCGGGACGCGACTTTGCAGCGGCCAGCGCCGACCGCCAGCAATGGGCCTGGGCCTGCAGTGACGAGCGTGGCGGGCGGCGCCTGCATGCCTTGGCGCTTCCGGCCTTGCGGGGCGCGAACCAACTGGTCAACGCGGCCGGCGTGCTGGCGGCCTTGACGGCTTTGCACGATCGCCTGCCGGTCACAGCGCAGGCGGTGCGTCAGGGGCTGGCTGGCGTGGTATTGCCCGGGCGCTTTCAGATCGTGCCAGGCGAACCTGTCGCCGTGCTCGACGTGGCCCACAACCCCCATGCGGTGGCCACCTTGGCCGTCAACCTGGACGCGATGGGCTTTTATCCGCGCACCCATGCGGTGTTCGCCGCGATGGCCGACAAGGACATTGCCGGCATGGTGCGTGCCATCGGGCACCTGGTGGACGCGTGGTACCTGTGCGACCTGCCGCTGGAACGTGCTGCCAGCGCTGACGCCGTGCAGCGCATCTGCCAGGCCACGATGCCGGGCCTGCGCAAGGGCGACACCCCTTGCACGGTGTACCCAGGCCCAGCGCAAGCGGTGCGCGCTGCGTTCGATGCGGCAGACCCCACTGATAGAATCCTTGTCTTTGGATCGTTCCTGACCGTGGGGGGTGTGATGGCCGAAGGCCTGCCGCGCACGGGCACCCGACACTCGACGCCGAAAACCTGATTCGGGTCGGCAATTCCAGCATGGCATTTTTCAAGATCGGGTCGGCAACAAGCACCGGTGCGGTCGCCGCAAGTCCGACCAGCATCGAAGCCCTGCGCCGCCGCGCGCGGCATCGGCTCATCGGTGCCACCGTGCTGGTCCTTCTGGGGGTGGTGGCGTTTCCGGTCCTGTTCGACACCCAACCGCGCCCCATCCCTGTTGACATCGCGATCGACATCCCGGATCGCAACAAGGTCAAGCCCCTGGCGCCGGTCCAGGCGATCGCCACACCCAGTGCGTCAGCATCGCCGGCACCAGTAACACCCGCCAGCGTCGCACCATCGCGACCCACAGTGCCGACCTTGCCGTCTGCACCGAAAGCCGTGGGCGCATCGGGCGCCGCCAGTCCGGTCAAGGTACCGGCCGCTGCCAGCCTGGAGGGACGGGAGCAGTTGGTGGATGCACCGGCTGCCACAGCCGCCGCACCAGCATCGGCCGCCCCAGTGGCATCCGCCGCATTGGCGCCGCGAGAGCGTGCAGCAGCAGCGCCAGCGCCAGCTCCATCGGCCAGCCGCGAACGTGCAGGCCTCGCGGCGCAGACCCCTTCAGCACCGGCGTCGGCCGCCGCCGCTCGCGGCAAGCCGCCCAGCGACGGTGAACGTGCCAAGGCGCTGCTGGAGGGGCGAACGCCCGACGTGTCTGCGGCCAGCGGTTCGGACAGCGCAGGCGCCCGGTTCATCGTTCAGGTCGGCGCCTTCGCCGAAGCCGATCGCGTGCGCGAGGTTCGGGGCAAGCTCGAACGCGCCGGCCTCAAGACCTATGTCCACGTGATCGACACGCCCGATGGCAAGCGCACCCGCGTGCGACTGGGCCCGTTTGCCAACCGACCCGAAGCCGATGCCGCCGCCGCCAAGGCCCGGGCGCTCGACTTGCCCGGTTCGGTGCTGGCCTTGTGATCGGCAGCCCGCCATGCCCTTGGTTGATTGGCTGATGCTGGGGGTGATGCTTTTGTCCATGCTGGCCGGTGCCTTGCGTGGACTGGTCTACGAGCTCCTGTCGGTGGTGGCCTGGATCGCTTCGTTTCTGCTGGCGCAGTGGCTGGCACCCGAGATCGCCCCGAGCATGCCCATGGGCAATGCGTCGCCCGCCTTGCGCATGGCCGTGACCTTTGCCGTCTTGTTTGCGCTGGGTGTCTTCGTCGGTGGTTTCATCGCCTTTGTCGTCAAGAAGATGATCGATGCCATCGGCTTGCGCCCCGCGGACCGGAGCCTGGGCCTGCTGTTCGGCGCCGCGCGCGGCGCCATCCTGCTCATGGCGGTCGCTGCGGTGATTGGGATGACCACCCTGCGCACAGCCAGTTGGTGGCAGGAGTCGCAGGCGGTGCCTGTGCTGCAGGCGATGCTGCGCGGCATCACACCGATGATGCCGGACGCCTTCGCCCGGTACCTGCGGTAAAGCCCGAACCGGACAGAGAGGTCCAACATGTGCGGAATCGTCGGAGTCGTCAGCACCGAACCGGTCAACCAATTGATCTATGACGCCTTGCTGCTGCTGCAGCATCGCGGGCAGGATGCCGCTGGCATTGTCACGCTCGATCAGCGGCGGTTTCACATGC
>CAYNWR010000204.1:0-5511 GCA_964400915.1 uncultured Burkholderiaceae bacterium | reverse complement strand
GCAATTATAGCAGTGTCGATGATGATTTCCGTCGCATGCGCCACGCCTGCAAACCGCCTCACGGCTCAACGCCGTGTGAACGTCACCACCAGTTCGCCCACCGTGATCCCGAACTTGCTCATGGTGGCCTTGTTGATCACCACACGTTCGTCGATCTGGTACATCCAGTCGTCAAACTGGAACTCCAGGGTGCGGCCGTCCACGGGCACCAGCAGGGTGTAGCCCCAGCGGAAGGCGTTGCCGCGCTGGCTGCCGCGCCCGGTGCCCACCACGTCGTCGGCTGTGCCTTCGTAGGTGATGCGGCCATCGGCCTGTGCCGTGCGGCGCAGGCGCCAGATGCGTTTTTGCCGTTGGCCGTCCGAATAGACAAAGTCTTCATCCAGCACGCCCTGGTCACCGTTCCAGGTGCAGGCCATGGTGACCACAAAGCGGCGCACTACACGCCCCGCGCGGTCGGTAAAGATGCCCCAGCCATCCACCTGGCCGTTGAAGTAGCGCGCCAGGTCGAAGGCGGGCTTTTCGGCGGCGTAGTCGTCGATCTGCGGGGCCGAAGCGCAACCCATGAGGGCCGTCGGCCCGAGCACCAGCAAGGCCAGCCCCAGGCCCGATCCGATGCGCCGCAGACCGGCGCGGCGCTGCATCGAATGCGCGGCGAGACGAGGGCTTGTCGGTTGTGTGCTGGGTTTCAGGTGCGGATTCATGTTCAGGCTCCAGTTCAGTCGAGGTGCCGGGCAAAGCGTCCCAGGGCGGCCCACGCCAGCAGCTTGAAGGCGCAGGGTATCGCTGCATACGCAATGATCAGGGGCGTGGACGAGGCACCCGCCTGGCCCAGGCCCGGCTGGTAGCCCAGCCATTCCAACACGGGCAGCGCCAGGCCGGCGGCCAGCGCCAGGTTGAGCTTGGTGGCAAAGTTCCACCAGCCAAAGTACACACCTTCGTGGCGGTTCTGGTCGCCCGCCCGCTGGATGACACCCGACAACAAGGCGGCGGGGCAGGCCAGATCGGCGCCCAGGGCCACACCGGTGAGCGCACACACACAGGCAAAGGCGATGTGGTCGCCCGCACCCAGGGCATTGGCCCAGGCAAACGCGCCGATGGCCATCAGCATGCCCAGGCGCCAGGCGCGCACCAGGCCCCAGCGGCGCACCACGTGCACCCACAGGGGCACACCCAAGCCTGCGCACAAGAAATAGAGGCCCAGGTACAGGCCTTCAAAGGCGGGGGGCGCCTTCAGCACATCCTGGATGAAGAACAGCACCAGCGTGGCCGGGATGGCGCTGGCGATGCCATTGATCACGAACACCATCAGCAAGCGCCGAAAGTTGGCTTGCCGCCAGGGGTGCCAGGTGTCGCCTGCATCGGTGGGTCGTGAGCCCGACACCACCGCTTCCCAGGGCACAAACCGGCGCGGGGCGAGCGCCAATCCCCAGGCGCCCAGCAGCAGGCTGGCCACAAACACGCCCCACAACGCTGGCAGGCCACCCAGGGCTGGCAACACCGACGCCACCATCACCCCCGCCAGACCCAGGCCTTCGCGCCAGGCCACCACCTGCGCGCGTTGCGCGGCGTCACCCCCCAGGCGCGCGCCCCAGCCCTGGTGGATCAGCGACACCATGCTGTAGGCCACAAAGGTGATCGTGAGGGCGGCGGCTGCCCACACCAACAGCAGGTTGCCGCGCACGGGCGCAAACAGCAGCGCCGCCAGGCCCAGGGCCAGCAGCGCCGCGCTGGCGACCATCAGGCGCAAGACGCCGCCCAGCGAGCTGGCAAAGCGCCGGTCGCACAGGCGCCCCAAGGCCGGGTCCACAAACGCATCGAACAGGCGCGTGCCGAGCAACACCAGGCCCAGCAAGCCCAAGGGCGCGCTCAGCTCGCGCGCGTACAGGTTGGGCAGCACCACGTACAGGGGCAGCGCCACAAACGCCAGCGGAAACCCCAGCGCGCCGTAGCGCAGGCCTTCCAGGGTCGTGCGCAGGGGCGCGTTCAAGACGGCGCCAGCGCCAGCAACTGGCGGCGCAGCTCGGGTGCGCTGGTGCGTGGACTCAGCCAGATGCCCACAAAGAGCCGCGCGAAGGCCCCATCGTCGTTGGTGCCGATGTCCTGCCCGTTGTACAGAAAGCGGATGCCGCCGCGTGGCGAGTACTGCCCTGTCAGGCGGTCGCCGGCCTGCACATCGGGGAACACGCGGCTCATCCAGCGCAGCCAGCGTTCAGCCTCGGCATCGCCAAAGCTGCCCACGCGGCGCATCTCGGCGACGGAGCGCTCGGCAATGGCCTTGCCACGCAGCGCGCGTGCGTAGGTCAGCTCCAGTTCCAGGTCGTGGGCTTCGTAGCTCGGCGCCACAAACGCGTTGCCCGCGCGCAGCACCGCGTCGTACACATGAAAGCCCAGCGCCCGAAAACGGCCACGTCCCACCACGCGCCAGTCATCAGAGGGCCCGGCACCGGACGTGGTGGTGGGCACCATGCCGGGCGCAGACCCGGACAAGGCGCTGGTGGAGGCCGCCCAAGCCCCTTTCAACACCAAATCCGTTAAAAATCCGGCGGTAGCCAGCATCAAACCTCGACGTTTAGCTATATTTTTCATAGCTATTCCGAGGTGCTCAGGTGCCGCGCTGGTTGGTGATGTCGTCCTCGTCGGCCGCCTGGATGGCGTCCCACGCCACTTCGGTGGCGTCGATGGGGTCTGTCAGGCCGCGGATGGCGGCCACACGGCGCAGGTTGTCCAGATCGCGTTCGGCGCGGGCGGGCTCGCCCTCGATGCGGTAGGCACGGCCCGAGCGTGTGGTGGCGTCGCGCGGGGTGGGGCCCATGCGCACGATGGCGGTGGTGATGCGCAAGGTCTGCGCGGCCACGTCCAGCCCCGCCAGAAACTGCCGGCCCTGGTTGTCCTGCAGCACACGCCAGTTGGCCAGCCGCACGGCGGGCTGCTCGGTGATGTCGGGCGCGGGGCTGACAAAGAAAAAATCGCGGGGTGCTTGGGTGGCCATCGATGCCGGTCCGTGCCTTCGGGTGGGGCAAGAGGAGGTCGTGGCGGAATCATATGCGAAGGCGCGTGGGCGACAGCAGCGCGGCGTCGATGCCGTGTGCACCCAGCGTTTCGGGCAGCGGCCGGCCAGCGGCCAGATGCGCACAGGCCTGCCCCATGGCCGCCGACGTTTGAATGCCGTAGCCGCCCTGGCCCACACACCAGAAGAAGCCCGGTGCCGCGTCGTCAAACCCACCCACCAGCCCCTCGTCGGGCACGAAGGATCGCAAGCCCGCCCAGGCGCGGCGTGGGCGCACCACCATCGTGGTGGCGGTCTCGATGCGGTCCACTGCCAGGGCCACGTCGATGTCCTCGGGTTGCACATCCTGCGGGGGCATCGGGTCTTCGTTGGCGGGCGATCCCAGCAACTGTCCCGCGTCGGGCTTGAAGTACCAGCCACCGTCCACGCCGTGCACCAGGGGCCAATCGTCCGATGCGGCGCCAGCCGGTGGCGCAAACATGAAGGCCGTGCGCCGCTTGGGCACCAGGCCCAGGGGACGAACGCCGCATGCCGTGGCCAGCACATCGCCCCAGGCGCCCGCGGCGTTCACCACCACAGGCGCCGAGACGCGGCGGCCATCGCGCAGGGTCAGCAGCCACTGGCCCGCTTCGCAGCGGCCCGATGCCACCTCGGCATCGCACCACAACTGCGCGCCCTGCTGGCGCGCGCCGCGCAGGTAGCCCTGGTGCATGGCGGCCACGTCCATGTCCCAGGATTCAGGTTCCAGCACACCACCCATCACCTGGCTGCGGCGCAGCGCAGGCACCAGCGCACAGACCTCGTCGGCCGTCAGTTGCCGACCCGTGTCGCACACCGATTGCACGGCTTGCCAGGCTTCGTCCAGTTGCGCCTGCTGGCCAGGGCCGGCCACCGCCAGCACCGCGCGCTGGCGCAGCAAGGGCGTGGCACTGAAACCGGCTGGTGGATCCTGAAAAAACGGCAGGCTGGCCAGGCTGAGCCGACGCGCCTGCGGCGGCCCATAGCTGGTGATGAACTGAGCAGCCGAGCGCCCGGTGGTGTGATAGCCCGGCTGGCTTTCGCGCTCCAGGATCACCGTGCGCCCAAAGCCCGCCAGCCAATGGGCGGTGGAGGCACCGGCAATGCCGGCGCCCACGATGATGAAGTCAAACGATACGGGTGCGCTCATGGATCGGGTGGAGTGGGTTCATGTTGCGCATGGGTCGGCCTGCAAAAGGCCCGCCGCGCACTGCCGCCATCGTAGTGCCTGGTGGTTCACGCCATGCGGGCGCCTGTGCTAACGTTGCCGCCATCACAACCACAAGCTTCGGAGACACCATGGATTCCATTCGTCGCAGCCTGGCGCTGCTGCCGGTTCTTGCATCAATGGGCGTGCGCGCGCAGGCCTATCCCACCCAGGCTGTGCGCATCGTGGTGCCGGCCACCACGGGCGGCGCCATCGATCTGATTGCGCGCCTGGTGGGCGACAAGATCACCGGCCCGCTGGGGCAGAGCGTGATCGTCGACAACAAGCCCGGCGCGGCCAACAACCTGGGCACCGATTACGTGGCCAAGGCCGCGCCCGACGGGCACACGCTGGTGATCGTGGCGTCCAGCCATGCCACCAACAAGTTCCTGTACAAGAAGCTCCCTTTTGACCCGGTGAAGGATTTCGAGCCCATCGTCTACACCCACGTCGTGCCCCTGGTGCTGGCGGTGCACCCGTCGGTGCCCGCGCGCACCGTGGGCGAGCTGGTGCAGTGGATCAAGGCCAACCCCGACAAGGCCAACTTCGCCAGCAGCGGTGCAGGCAGTTCGCTGCACATGGCGGCCGAACTCTTCATGGGCATGACGGGCACCAAGATGCAACACGTGCCCTACAAGGGCAGCTCGGCCGCGCACCCGGATCTGCTGGGCGGGCGCACGGCCATGATCTTTGACACCATCGCGGCCATCCAGGGCCATGTGAAATCGGGCGGCGTGCGCGGCATCGCCGTCACCACCGCGCAGCGCTCCAGCGTGTTCCCCGATCTGCCCACCATCGCCGAATCGGGCCTGAACGGCTACGAGGCCAGCACCTGGGGCGGCATCCTGGCGCCGGCCCGCACGCCCAAGCCCGTGGTGGCGCGCCTGAACACCCTCATCAACACCGCGCTGCAGGCCGAGGACGTGCGTGCCAAGCTGACCGGCGCCGGCATCCAGATTCAGGGCGGCACTCCCGAGGCCTTTGCCCAGGTGATTGCCACCGAGATCGACAAGTGGGGCAAGGTGGTGGCGGCCGCGGGGATTCAGGCGGAGTAGGGTGGCCCCAATTTGAAGTTGTTGGAAGCCTTGCGCTGTAGTGGCCGCCCGGTGCCGCAGCGCACCGCCAGCCTGGCCATTGGGAACCGGCAAAACGCCTTGCGGTATCCAACTGCCAGCGGCAGACGTAAAAAAAAGGCCCGGGAACGTGTCCGGGCCTTTTTGATTCGTGGTGGAGAGGAGGAGGATCGAACTCCCGACCTTCGCATTGCGAACGCGACGCT
>CAYNWR010000203.1:0-5516 GCA_964400915.1 uncultured Burkholderiaceae bacterium | reverse complement strand
TTGCTGATTGATGGACCCTTCGACGCCGGCACAGGACAGGCAACACTTCGCGTGAACGCGCAAGGCATCCCCTTGCACGATCTGGTGCCGTACCTGCCCGACCGCCTCGCCCTGGAGGTGGTTCGCGCCGATGGTCGTTTTGACGGTGAGGTGCAATGGCGCCGCCAGGGTGTGGGCGATGCCATCGCGATTCGAGGAACGGCGGGTCTGGACGAGTTGCGTGCCAGCCGGGGCGGCACGGGGTTGGGCATCACCGAGTTTGGCGACGACCTTCTGCGCTGGCGCAGCCTTGCCGTCGTGGATCTGGACCTGGATTGGCAGGGTGGCCAGACCCGCCATGTGCGCGTGCGAGAGACCGTGCTGGACGATTTCTATGCGCGCGTGGTCGTTCAGGAGGACGGCCGGGTGAACGTGCAGGATTGGTGGCGCGAGTCGGATTCGCCGCAAGCCGCAGCCAGTTCGACATCGGGCCCTGCCCAGCCGACGGCCCCCGTTCAGATCCAGGTGGGCCCGACGAGCCTTCTGCGTGGGCGTGTGCAATTCGCCGATCGCTTCATCAAGCCCAATTACAAGGCGGATCTGAGTGAACTCACCGGACGGGTCAGTGGCTTTTCCAGCAGCGGCAGCGCAAGCGAACGAGAGGCGAACGTGCAACTGCGCGGCCGGGCCGAGGGGACGGCTTTCCTGGAGATCGATGGCAAGGTCGATCCGGTCTCGCCGCAGTTGAGCTTTGACATCAAGGGGCGGATGCGCGATCTGGAGCTGTCGCCTTTGTCGCCTTATGCCGTCAAGTACGCGGGCCATGGCATTGAGCGCGGCAAGCTCAGCGCCACGCTCGAATACGTTCTTGCGCCCGACGGGCAACTGAGCGCCAACAACAAGCTCGTGCTGCAGCAGCTGGTCTTTGGTGAGCCCGTTGCGGGCGCTCCAAGCAGCCTGCCGGTGCGCCTGGCCGTGGCCTTGCTGGCCGATCGCAACGGGGTCATCGACATCGATCTGCCCATCAGTGGCTCGCTGTCCGATCCGCAGTTCAGCATCGGTGCCTTGTTGTGGCGAGTGGCTGGCAACCTCATTGTCAAGGCCGTTTCGGCCCCATTTGCCTTGCTGGCGAAGGCCTTCTCCGGTGGCGAGCGAAGCCAGGGCATGATCGACTTTGCGCCGGGCAGCGCGCGCCTGGACGCGCAGGCCAAGGTTCATGTCGAAACCCTGGCGCAATCCCTGCTGGACAAGCCAGGACTGCGCCTCACCATCTCCGGCGCCGCGGTACCCGAGCAGGAGCGGGACGCCTGGCAACGTGAGCGCCTTCGCCTGTTGGCACACGCCGAACTGCAGCGGCCAGCTGCCGTGGCCGCGTCGACCCCTGCCACCCGATTGGCCATGCCGCCTGGCGCAGCGCCCACCGTGGCCGGCATGCCGGGTGGCGCGGGCCCAGCGGCTGCCTTGCCCCCTGCCGGTCAGGCGCCGGCCGATGTCGACGCGATGTCCGATCAGCAGTACCAAATGGGTTTGCGTCGTGTCTACCAGCGCGCGGAGATTCCGAAGCCGCGCACGCCTTCGGGCCAGCTCAAGGAGTTGAGCCTTGGGGAGATCGAGACCCTGCTGCTCACCCACATGCCGGTCGGTGACGAGACGATGCGCGAACTGGCCTTGGCCCGCAGCGTGGTGGTGCGCGATGCCATGCTGGGGCGGGGGATTGAAACCGCGCGTCTGTACCTTGGGGCGGTGAAACTCGCCAGTGGCGTCGCTGGCGCGAGCGAACCCGCACCGGCACAACCCATCAAACCCGGCGTCGAGCTGTCGATCGGTACCGACTGAGTGCGGCCCCACATGGCGCGAAAATGATTGGTTCAAGCCCGCTGTCAAGCGGCCCGATGCAGGCCAAGGACATGGTTGGCCGCCGGGTGTGACAATACCGCCCTCGCGGATGCTCCCTATGTCTGGCGGGCCTCTCGTGCAACCCGTGCGCCCCGGCGCCTTATTCTGAATCACTGTGAACCCTAGCTCCCCCAAGAACGCGACATTGGCAACGCTTGACGAACTGACCGGTGGTGCCTTCAGTGCGCCGACCAGTTCCGAGCGCGCACAACTGATCCGCAATTGGCTTGCCAGCGGCCCGGGCGTCGATCAGATGCAGGAAGTGTTTCGCGAGCTCAGCGGCCGCGACAAGGGCGCGGCCAAGCCGGTGCGCGAAAAGCTTGATGAGATGCGCCGTGAGCGTGCCCAGGATGTCCTGGCCACCGAGTGGGCCCGGCGCGCCCAGGATTTGATCGGCCAGACGCGCATGAATCTGGCCGACGGCATGGCCTGGCAGCGCGATGCCGCCAAGGCTGGAGCGCCCTTGGCGCGCGAGCCACTGGCCACCTTGAAGCAGCAGCTGTCCGACCGGGTGCGTGGCATTGAGGATCTCCAGCGTCGCGTGCAGGTGCAGCGCGAAGCGGCCGTGCTCATCGCCCAGCGAATCGAGACCTTGTCGACCAAACCCTGGGCCGAGGCCGATACGCAGTTCCAGGGCCTTGGCCAGGACATTGCCGATTGGGACAAGCAGGCCGCCGATTTGGCCGAAGACGCAAACTGGCCAAGCATCGACCCGCGCCATCCCTCCTTGCTGGAGGCGTCTCGCTCCCAACTCCAGGCGGTCTGGCAGGCCTTCGCTGACGCAGTGGCGCTTGCGCGCAGCGCTGCGAGTGACCATGCGGCCCCCTTGCCTGCGGTTGCCGTCTGGGCGCAGGACATTCGCGCTGCGCGCGGCGAAGCCGTGGCCGCTGCGCAAGTCCACGCACCCAAAGGGCCGGCAGCTGCCGTCGATCCGGTCCAACGTGAGCGTGCCACCCAGCAGGTGGCGACCGCATTGGCGGCTCTTGAAGGCGAACTGGCGCAAGGACACGGCAAGGCCAGTGCGGGCGCCGCCACGACCCTGCGTCAGGCCCTCAAGGAGCACGGCCAATGGATCGACGATGCGCTGGATCGTCAGGCCCATGCCGCCCTGAACAGCGCCAACGAGCTCAGCGCCTGGCACCGGTGGCGCGCCGATCAATTGCGCATGGAGCTTGTCAAGCGCGCCGAGACCTTGGCGGCGATGGCCCCTGGTCTTGATGCAGCGGCGCCCGCAGCGCAGCAGGCCACAGAACCTGTTTCCAGTGAGGCGTCCGATGCCTCGGCCGCGGGCGGTTTTGGTGCAGTCGCCACCGCGGATGCCCCACCCTCTGACACCGCGACCAAGGACGTGGGGACGACCGAAGGCGCAGCCCTTGCCGCACCCGGCGCAGGCGGCGAGGCTGCGCAGGACGGTGTGAGCGTGCAGCCTGAGGGAGATCAGGCAAGCACACCGGCAGCGCCGCGGGTGCGCGAGATATCGCCCTTGGCCAAGGTCAAACTGGCCAAGGCGCAGCCACGCCCGGCCGTTCTCGGTGGTCGAAAGATGCAGGAAACACTGCGCAGCCTGCGCGAGCAGTGGAAACAGGCCGATCAGGGTGGTGTTCCCAATCACGCGTTGTGGCGGCGCTTCGACGAAGCCTGCAACAAGGCGCATGTGGTCGTTGAAGTCTGGCTGAAGAACCTCAAGGCTGCCGAAGCCCGGCACCGCGCTGAACGGCAGGCCCTGGTGGACGAGGTGCGCGCATGGACCAGCAGCGAACTGCCTAAGGCCAGCGCCGCGCGCGACTTCAAAGCCATGCACCGCGCCCTTGCGCACTTCGGCGAACGCTGGCGGTCCGCCGGACACTTGGGGGACAAGGCGTTTGCCGAGATGCAGGCGCAGTGGAAGGTGGCCATGGACGCTGCCAGCGCCGCGCTGCGCGACGAGCAACGCGCGAGCGTCGAGCGGCGTGAGGCCTTGATCGCCCAGGCGGCCCAGTTGGCCGAATCGCCCCATTGGCGAATCGACACGGTGCGCCAATTGCAGCAGCGTTGGCAGGTCGAGGCCCAAACGATTGCTCTGGAGCGCAAGCTGGAGCAGAAGTTGTGGGAGCGCTTTCGCAAGCCCATCGACGAAGCCTTTGCGCAACGCGACGCCGAACGCGACAAGGCCATGGCCGCGCTGGGCGAACGCGACCGTGGTGTGATCGAAGCATCGAAGGCCCTGAGTGCTGCCAATGCCAGTGGCGACGCCACACAGATCCGCGCTGCGATGGACGCCCTGCAACGCGCCATGAGCGAAGCAGAGGCAGCGGGAGACCCGAGAGGTCCCGCTTTGGAAAAATCCGACAACCATTCGGCACAAGCGAGCGTCCCTTCTGATCAGGTTGCTACCAAATCAGAAGCGAATCCGGCCGCGGTCCGGGTCGTTGCTGTGCGCGGTGACGACCGGCCGTCGGCTGCGCGTGCGCTTGGGCGTGATGCACGTACCGGCCCGGCGGGTGCCGACCACCGACAGGGTCGCTCCGACCGCGGTGGCCCGCCCGGGCGTGGCAACGACCCACGGCCCGATGGGCGTGGCAGAACGGGCCAGGGTGCCGGGCCTGGGCCGCGCGACAACGTTCACCGCGATGGCGGTGGGCGCGGTGCCCCCCGTGGATACGATGAACCGCGAGGCCCCCGTCTGGGCGATCAGGCGTTTCGGGCACAACGCGAGGCGATGGAAAACGCGCAGCAGGCCCTGCGCCGCCTCGCCGCTCAGGCGCATGGCGAGGCCGTGATGTCCTTGCTGGCCGCCTGGGAGCACCGGGACGCCCAACGGCTGCCACCGGCTCGCGAACTGGGTGCGCAGGTCAAGCCGGCGACCCACCAGGCCTGGAGCAAATCCGTGTCGGCTGTGGCATCGGGGGCGGGCGACGCGATGCCAACGGCCCTGTTGCGCCTGGAAATGGCAGCCGAACTGCCCACGCCGGCGGCCCATCAGGATGCGCGCCGTGCCTTGCAACTGCAGTTGCTGACGCGGCGAAACGATCCACCTCCGGCGCAGACCTGGGGGGAGGACCTTGCACGCACACTGGCCGCGCCCTACGACGCCGACGCGGCCAAACGCCTCGTTCCCGTGCTCAAGGCCTTGTTTCGGCGCTGAAGCTCACCACAAAAAAAGCCGCTGGCTTGGGTGGACAGCGGCTTGTTGTGGAACCAGCCGATCAATGGGACTGGCCCCGGGTGATGGGCGCTGGACCCTGGAGAGCCAGCGGGGCGGGGTGGGGATACGTGGGGTTAGACCCGGCGGCGGTATTCACCGGTGCGGGTGTCGATTTCAATGCGATCGCCTTGCGCCACAAAGATGGGCACACCAACTTCGAAGCCGGTCGCAATCTTCGCCGGCTTGAGCACCTTGCCCGAGGTGTCGCCCTTGACCGCAGGCTCGGTCCATGTGATTTCACGCTCGACACTGGTGGGCAGTTCGACCGAAATGGCCTTGCCGTCGTAGAACACGACCTCCAGCGGCATGCCATCTTCGAGGTAGCTGAGCGCATCGCCCATGTTTTCCGCCTCGACCTCGTACTGGTTGTATTCGCTGTCCATGCAGACGTACATCGGGTCGGCAAAGTAGGAGTAGGTGCACTCCTTCTTGTCCAGGATCACGTTGTCGATCTTGT
>CAYNWR010000202.1:0-5547 GCA_964400915.1 uncultured Burkholderiaceae bacterium | reverse complement strand
CACACGAATGTGGTCAGCGCCTTCGTCGACGGTGGCCCCCAGCTTGCGCAACTCGTTTGCCAACGCGGCAAAGCGGTCGGTTTCCTTCACACGCCATCTGGCGATGATGCGCAAGGTGCTGGGCCCGTCCGCATACAGGGCCATCACGGCCAGCGTCATCGCGGCGTCGGGGATCGCATTGCAATCCATGTCAATGGCGCGCAAGGGCCAGGCGCCGCGCCGCACCTCCAGCGAATTGGCATGCGCGACCACCTCGGCCCCCATTGCGCGTGCGGCGTCGACGAAGCGGATGTCGCCTTGGATGGATTCAGCGCCAACCCCGTCGATCTTGAGATATCCGGGCTCTTTTGAGCCCGTAGCGGGCGTGGCAATTGCACCCAATGCTATGAAGTAGCTAGCAGACGACGCGTCGGCCTCGACGTGGATCACGCCGGGCGACCGGTAGCTGCTGCCGCGAGGGATCGTGAACCGGCTCCAACCCGATCGCGCCACGGTGATGCCAAATCGCTCAAGCATGCGCAGGGTGATTTCGATGTAGGGCTTGGAGATGAGTTCGCCCACCACATCGATCTGCACCTCACGATCAGCACTGACCAGGGGCAGGGCCATGAGCAAGGCCGTGAGGAACTGGCTCGACACGTCACCGCGCACGCGAATCGGCCCTTCGATCTGCAGGCGGGGATGGCCGATGCGCAGGGGCGGGTAACCCGCTTGTCCCAGGTATTCGATGTCACATCCGATGGCCTGCAGCGCCTCGACAAGGTCGCCGATGGGGCGTTCGTGCATGCGGTTCACACCGGACAGGTGAAAACGCCCGCCCATGAGGGCCAGCGCCGCCGTGAGGGGGCGCATGGCCGTCCCGGCATTGCCCAGAAACAGATCAACGACAGAGGTGTCGCCGTTCGGCAAGGTCAGGCGGGTCTTCGCATCGTGGCCCAGCCCGGTGATGGCGACCACACCGGGTCCCTGCGCGGTGACGCCACAGCCCAGGCGCCGCAACGCATCCAGCATGACGCGCGTGTCATCGGAATCGAGCAGGTCTCGCACCAGGGTTTCACCCGTGCTCAAGGCGGCCAACAACAGCACGCGGTTGGAGATGCTTTTGGAGCCGGGCAGGGCCACCCGGCCCGAAGCGCCCGCCAACGGCGGGATGTCGACTGCCGGCGCGTCGATCATGGGCCGCGGTTGCTCTTGGTGGCGGCCATGCTCCAGTCGGCGCGCGTCTGGCTGGCGTGCTCGATCAGGCCTTCCAGCGTGTCGCCCTGGCCCGTCTCGATGAGTTTTTCCATGGCTTGCAGCGTGCGCTGGAAGACCTTGGACTGCGCGAGCAGCTCTTCGCGATTGGAGATCAGGATGTCGCGCCAAATCTTGGCGTCGCTGGCCGCGATGCGCGTGAAATCGCGAAAGCCCGGCCCCGCCACATCCAGAAAGCGCTCGCCTTGCTCCTGGCTGGCGATGCCGTTGATCAACGCAAATGCGATCAGATGCGGCAAATGGCTGACGGCTGCAAAAGCGGCGTCGTGGGCCTCGGGTGTCATGCGCAGCACCTGGCTGCCCAGGGCGGCCCAGACGGCCTCGGCCTTCTGGGTGTGGGAAGGCAGCGTGCGCTCGATCGGCGTGAGGATGACTTGCCGGCCGCGATACAGGTTGGCATCGGCGTGCTCGACGCCCGACACCTCGCGCCCGGTGATCGGGTGGGCCGGAACGAAGGACACCACCTGTTCGCGCAGGGTGCGCCGCGCGGCGTCGACGACGTCGCGCTTGGTCGATCCGACGTCCATCACCAGGGTCTGTGGCGTGATGAGGTGCCGTATCGCCTTGAAGGTGTTTTCGGTGGCGGCAACGGGCACCGCGATCAGCACGATGTCAGCGCCGGATACCGCGAGCAGGGCCGACGGTGCTTCGACGTCGATGACACCCATCTGGCGCGCGCGATCGGTGGTCGAGGGCGACTTGCTGTAGCCCACGACCCGCTTGACCAGGCCTGCGCGTTTGAGCGCCAGCGCAAACGAGCCACCCATGAGGCCACAGCCAATCAGGCCCAGTTGCTCGAACATGCTTGTCTGGCTCCGTGTGTTGCTTGAACTCAATCGCCGATCGGGTAGGCGCCCAGCATCTTGTAGAACGCGCACAAGGCCCGAAACTCCTCCAGCGCGTTGGCCACGTGGGCTTGTGACGGGTGCCCCTGGATGTCAACGTAAAAGTAATACTCCCACTGGCCGGATCGCGCCGGACGCGATTCGAATCGCGACATGGAAATGCCGTGCTTCTTGAAGGGCACCAGCAGATCGTGGACGGCTCCAGGCCGGTTGGGCACCGAAGCGACCAGGCTCACGCAATCGCGTCCGGAAAACTTCGGCTGAGGCAGGGTCTGCGGCAGACAGACCACGGCAAAGCGGGTGCGGTTGAAGTCATCGTCCTGGATCGCCCGCGCGGCAACATGCAGACCGAACAGCGCGGCGGCGCGCTCGCTGGCAATGCCGGCCCAGGTGGGTTGGGTGGATGCCAGGCGCGCACCTTCCGCATTGCTGGACGCCGCACGGCGCTCGGCCTTGGGCAAGTGGGTGTTCAGCCACGTCTGACATTGGGCCAGGGCCTGCGGGTGCGCGTAGATGACTTCGATGCCCTCAAGCGATGCCGAGCCTCGCAGCAGGTGATGACGCACCATCAGACTGGTTTCACCGACGATGTGCAGCGGTGTGTGCAGGAACAGATCGAGCGAGCGTGTGACCACGCCCTCGGAGTTGTTCTCGACCGGCACCACGCCGTAGTCGGCGGTGCCCGCCGTCGTGGCGCGAAAAACCTCGTCGATGCTCGAGCAGCGAACGTGCTCGATGCTGGAGCCGAAAAAATCGAGCGCCGCCTGTTCGCTGAAAGTCCCGGCAGGGCCCAGGTAGGCCACCCGCTGTGGGGCCTCGAGCGCACGGCAGGCCGACATCACCTCGCGCCAGATGCTCTCGACGTTCTCAGGCTTGAGCGGCCCGGCGTTGCGCGCCTGCAGGCCCTGGATCACCTGGGCCTCGCGTTCCGGACGAAAAACGGGCGAGCCCTCGGCACGCTTGATGTCGCCGACTTCGTTCGCAAGCTGAGCGCGTTGATTGAGCAAGGTCAGCAGTTGACCATCGAGGGCATCGATGTCCTGGCGGATGTCAGACAAGGGACGTGTCATTCGAGGGTGTGATCAGGCGTGGGAGCGCTCAAATTCTCGCATGTATGCCACCAGGTGTTCGACGCCTGCCAGGGGCATGGCGTTGTAGAGGCTTGCCCGCATGCCGCCAACGGACTTGTGACCCTTGAGCTGCAGCAATCCGGCCTGCCTGGCACCGGCCAGAAAGGCCTCGTTGCGCGTCTCGTCGCGCAGGAAAAACGGGACGTTCATGCGGGAGCGAGCCGCCACGGCCACCCGATTGACGTACAGGGACGACTGATCGATGAAGTCGTAGAGCTGTCTGGCCTTGGCGATGTTTCGGTGCTCGACGGCAGCCAGGCCGGTCAGATCCGCCTCGCGTTGGCGCAGCAGCCATTTGAAGGTCAGGCCGGCGATGTAGATGGCCCAGGTGGGGGGGGTGTTGAACATCGAGTCGTGTTCGGCCACCGTCTGGTAGTTGAACGCACTGGGACAGATGTCAAGCGCGCGACCCAGCAGGTCTTCGCGCACCATCACCACCGTCAGCCCGGCTGGGCCCAGGTTTTTCTGGGCACCCGCAAAGGCCAGGCCCACGCGCGACCAATCGATGGGGCGTGAAGCGATGTGCGACGAGCAATCGATCACCAGCGGCGCATTGCAGCCCAGGGCGCGCAGGTCGGGCAATTCGTGGAATTCGATCCCGTGGATGGTTTCGTTGGTGCAGACGTGAACGTAGGACGGCGCGTCGGACAGGCGCCAGGTGCTGACCGGGGGGATGTCCGTGTATCCCAGGGCCTCACCGCTGGCAGCGCAATGGGCGCGGGCGTAGCGCGCTGCTTCGCGCAGGGATTTCTGGCTCCAGCTGCCGGTGACCACCACATCCACCGCCGCGCCGCGCGACAAATTCATCGGGACGATGGCGTTTTCGCCCCATCCACCGCCCTGCATGAACAGGATCTTGAACTGCTCCGGTACCTGCAGCAAAGCTCGCAGGTCGGCAACGGCCTGCGCATGGATGGCGATGAACTCCTTGCCGCGGTGACTCATCTCCATCACGCCCATGCCACTGCCATGCCAGTCCAGCATGTCGGCTGCGGCTTCGCGCAGCACGTCTTCGGGGATGGCGGCCGGCCCCGCTGCGAAGTTGAATGGCCTCATTTGCAATTTCGATCTGGACTCGATGCGGCGGGCCGATCCATTTGACGCGTCAATTGGCGGGGCGCGGCGCACTGGCCGGTGATGCGCTGCCTGCAGCCGGCAGCCCCAGGGCGCGTGCCAGGTTGTTGTCGAGCGCGCGCACCTTGGGCTCCAGGTCAGGCTTCACATCGGTGTTGAGCTTCTGCAGCAAGGCCTTCTGCAGATCGGCCGTTGCCGATTGAAACTTGCGATTGAGCGGCGACTCGATGAAGGTGATGAGCTGCCGCAACTCCTCTTCGGAGAACTTTTCCTCGAGCACCTTGCCCACCGTGCTCGGGGCCAGTTGCACGGCCTTGTCGCGCACAAAGGGGACGGCGTCGTCAAGGTACTTGCGGATCTCGGCGTCGGCGGCCTTGCCCAGGGCCTCGCGGCGCTCGGGCGGCACGCGGGTGAGCAGGTGCATGCGCGTGTTCTGCGCAGCCATGGCCGCGGGTTGCTCGGCCAGATTGCGCGCCAGCTGCTCGATGCCGCCACGCTGCAGTGCCAGCAACATCGTGACGAGCTCTTTTTTGGATTCTGACGTCTGAGCGAGCGCCCCGATTGATATGTTTGCTACAAAACATATAGTAGCGATGCCAACGGCCTTGGTGAGTTTGATCATGTGGGTTCCGGTGGGTCGGACGCAGCGGCGTCCTCTGGCTGGGCATCATCGTCGTTTTCGACCACGCGCTGCAGGCCGCTGAGCTTGGCGCCAGCATCCAGGGCAATGAGGGTCACACCCTGCGTGGCCCGACCCAGGGAGCGGACTTCCGCCACGCGGGTGCGGATGATCACACCGGTGTCCGTGATCAACATGATCTCGTCGGTTTCGCGCACCAGGGTTGCGGCCACCACCTTGCCATTCCGCTCGGTTTGCTGGATGGCAATCATTCCCTTGGTACCACGCCCATGCCGGGTGTATTCGCCAATGGGCGTGCGCTTGCCAAAACCGTTCTCGGTGGCGGTCAGCACGGCCTGCTGTTCGTCCTCGGCCACCAGCATGGCGATCACACGCTGGCCATCCTCGAGCGACATGCCGCGCACACCACGGGCGTTGCGGCCCATCGGCCGCACGTCGTCTTCGTCGAAGCGCACCGCCTTGCCACCGTCGGAGAACAGCATCACGTCGTGCTGGCCATCGGTGAGGGCCGCCCCGATGAGGTAGTCGCCCTCGTCGAGGTCGACGGCAATGATGCCGGCCTTGCGCGGGTTGCTGAACTCGTCGAGCGCGGTCTTCTTCACCG
>CAYNWR010000201.1:0-5549 GCA_964400915.1 uncultured Burkholderiaceae bacterium | reverse complement strand
AATTTGCCATGGGCAACAAGAACGCGGCCATGCTCAAGCCCCACGAGCACAAACCCGAGCGACTGGCCTTGGTGACGGCCGCGTACGAATCGCCCTCGCTGTACGACGAAGCCCTGCGCCAGCTCTCGCTGGCCGGGCTGCCCATTCCCCAAAGCCATCTGCAGCGCGACTGGACCCAGGCCTACGAAGCCAGCGACGCGGTGGAGCAAGCCTGGCTCGCCGTGTACCGGGCGCCGCAGACACATTGGCGCCTGTACGAACTGGGCGAAAAACTCACCGACCTCGAAGACAGCTTTCGCCTGTGGCGCTTTCGGCACGTGACCACGGTGGAACGCGTGATCGGCTTCAAGCGCGGCACGGGCGGCACGGGCGGCGTGAGCTACCTGCGGCGCATGCTCGATGTGGTGCTGTTTCCCGAGCTGTGGCGCTTGCGCACGGCTTTGTGATGCCCTTGGCTGAAGGGTGAGATGGGCTTGGCAGCCGGTGCGTTCATCGGGTCGGCCCTGGGGATGGGTGGCGATTTAGGAACGCATGCGGAACCCGTCCCCAGGGCCGACCCGATGAACGAGAGACGTTGCCAACGTCAAGCCGCCGATTCGACTTGCCATCCGTACAGCCAAGGCAGGTCCATGATGCGCGGCCCCAGTGCCGACAGCACGAGGTCACGAGCCAGGCGGACCAGGCCTGTGGCGTGAAACGCCTGGCCGTTGCGCGCCGAGCGTGCCTGGATGCGTGCACAACGCGCATGGCGCGCCTGCGCATACGATTGCAGGGCGGCGGGCCATTCGGGGACCTGGCGCCCCTGCAGGTAGCGCGCCAGCACCGCGGCATCCTCGATGGCCATGCCAGCACCCTGGGCCAGATAGGGCAAGGTGGGATGTGCGGCGTCGCCCAGCAACGCGACCGGCCCGTGCACCATCTGCTCGGGCACACTCATGCGCGAGCGCGTGTGCAGGTTCCACATCCCCCATCCCACCGCCGCCTCCAGCAGCCCGATCACCGGATCACAAATGGCGTGACCCGGCTTTTGCATGGCCTGCATCACCTCGTCGGCCGGCAGCTGCGCACTCCACCCGGCGCCCGCCGCCGGCAGGCTTTGGGCGTTCATTTCGACGAAGGCCGCCACATTGAGCAAGGCAGCTCCACGCACCGGGTAGGTCACGATGTGATGGCGCCTGCCAACCCAAACGGTCGAATCCTCGATCAGGGCCCGCGCTGCCGGATGGTCGCCTGGTACCAGTGCACGCAGGGCGAGATGTCCACTGGGCCTTGGTGCGTCATGGGCCGCTGCCGGCACAGCAGACCGGACCACGCTCCAGATGCCGTCAGCGCCGACCAGGGCCGGCGCGCTCAACCGCCGGCCGCTGTCCAGTTGCACCGCCACACCACCGCCGTCCATGGCCTGCGCACCAAACACGCCCGAGCACAAGTGCACCTGCACGTCCGCCATCTGCTCAAGCTGCTGCGCCAGCAGCTGGTGCAGATCGCGCCGATGCACCGTGAGATAAGGCGCACCATATCGCGCCTGCATGGCCTTCCCCAACGGCATGCACGCGATCTCCCGTCCTTTGGCGACATCGCGCACGCGCAGGTTCAGGGGGTGCCCGGCCAAGGGCTGGAGGGCTTCGAGCATCCCCCAGGACCGCAACACCCGCGTGACATTGGGACCGAGCTGGATGCCTGCGCCGTATTCCACGTGTTGAGCGGCCTGCTCGAACACCTGCACCCGGCACCCGGCGCGCGCGCAGGCCAGGGCCGCTGCCAAGCCGCCGATGCCGGCGCCGGCAATCACCAGCGAATCTGCCACCGATTCGTCACCGACCCGCGCGGCGCTGGCCCAGTCGGCGGCGGGTGCCATCCCGGCGTCAGTCATCGTGATCCGGCCGGGGAGCGACAAGACGCGACACCAAGACCTGATCGATGCGACGCCCATCCAGATCCACGACCTCGAACATCCAGCCAGCACATTCGATGCGTTCGCCGATGGCCGGCAGACGCCCGCTGACCGCCAGCAGCAGTCCGGCAACGGTGTTGTAGCGCCCGCGGCCTTCGTCGGGCAATTCGTCGCTGATCTCCAGGCGCGCCTTGAGCTCGCCCACCGGCATCAACCCGTCGATCAACCAGCTGCCGTCGTCCCGGGCTGTGGCCCAGGCATCGGCCTGCCGTCCCGGCTGCAACTCGCCTGTGATGGCCTCCAGCAGATCCTGCGGCGTCATCAGGCCCTGCACCACGCCGTATTCGTCCACCACAAAAACCATCTGCGCCGACCGCGCGCGCAGCTGCTCGAGCAGCTCCATGCCCGACAGCGTCTCGGGCAGGAACACCGCCGGCGCAGCGTGCTCGCCGATGGGTCCCTGATGATCCTGCCCCAGCGCGAGCAGGCGCGCGAGGCTGACGACACCGACCACGTCATCCAGGGAACCACGGCACACCGGGTACATCGAATGCGCGCCCTCACCGGCCAACGCCACGACGGTGCGCAAGGCGCCCGGCACGTCCAGGCCTGCATCCAGCCATTGCACGTCCGAGCGCGGCACCATCAGGGAGGTCAGCGGCCGGTCATCCAGCCGGAAGACGTTCTGCACCATGCGGTGCTCCTGCTGCTCGATCACACCGGCGTCGACACCCTCGACCAGGCTGGCCGCAATCTCCGCTTCCGTCACGCCGCGGTCGACCCGGGTGTCCACGCGCAGCGCCGCGAGCACGCCCTGGGTCGACAAGGACAAGAGGCGCACAAAAGGCCCGGCAGCACGGGCCACCCAGACCATGGGCCGCGCGGTCCAGCGCGCGACGAGCTCCGGGTACAGCTGTCCGATGCGCTTGGGCACCAGCTCGCCAAAAACGATGGTGACGTAGGTGATCACCGTGACCACCAGCGCGGTGGCCGTGATACCCGCCACACGCGATGACAGGCCCCATTCACCAAGGGTGCGCGCAAAGGATTCGGCAAACGCCGCCTCGCCGATGATGCCGTTGAGCATGCCGATCGAGGTGATGCCCACCTGCACCGACGACAGGAACTGCGTGGGGTGTTCCAGCAAGGCCAGCGCGGCGCGCGCTCCGCGGTCGCCCGACTCTGCCATGGCCGTGAGCCGAGCCTTGCGGCTGGACGCCAGCGCCATTTCGGACATGGCAAACACCCCATTGAACAGGGTGAGCAGCAGGATGATCAGGAGATCCATGGGTCAGCGCGTGCGCGCGCCAGCGGCGGACGGCTCAGGCGCGGGCGGCCACCAGCACCGTCACCACAATCGACGCCAGCACACTCACCAGATACAACAGGCGGTGCACATCCTGCCGGGGACGGTACTGGTTGACGATCTCCAGGAACGCTCGGCCAAAGGTGGATCGCGCGCGCTCCATGCGGCGCACATCGTTGGCGATCGATATCTGCAGGCGCTTGATGCCAAACAGGGCGCTCAGGCACACCAGCCAGGTGATGAGGATGATCAGCCACGCTGGCGCAAGCGTGCTCACTGGATTGACGGCCTGCACGGCGATGTACAGCAGG
This sequence comes from uncultured Burkholderiaceae bacterium, assembly GCA_964400915.1. Lineage (GTDB taxonomy): Bacteria > Pseudomonadota > Gammaproteobacteria > Burkholderiales > Burkholderiaceae_C > CAYNWR01. Next base: position 2,038 of record CAYNWR010000201.1, on the reverse strand, counting down.
GCCGCGTCGATCGCAAGGGCGTAATTGGTCACCCACCATTGCTGGCGCGTGAACAGGGCGATATCGGCCGCGCTCGACTGGTACAACAAACGAAGCTCCTCGCGGTCGGTGTCCGTCAGGGCTTCCAGGGGAACAGGCATCGACATCGATTCCATGCGGGGGGCAGCACCGCCGGGATGTCCGGCGCACTGTTGCGACAATTGAGACCATGGCACTTTACATGATCGGCGATGTGCAGGGTTGCGACGACGCGCTGGCTCGCCTGCTGGACACCCTGGCGTTTTCACCCAGCCGCGACGTGGCGTGGTTGATGGGCGACCTGGTCAACCGCGGACCCCAATCGGCCGCCGCCTTGCGCCGCGTGATGGCCAGCAACGGTGCCTTGCGCACCTTGCTGGGCAATCACGACATGCACATGCTGGCGCACGCGGCCGGGTTCGGGCGGCGCCACCGCCTGGACACGTTTGACGATGTGCTGCATGCGCCCGATGCGACCCGGATGCTCGACTGGCTTCGCCAGCAGGTGTTTGCCGCTCATGTGGAGGGGGCCTTGCTGGTCCACGCCGGCGTGGACCCACGTTGGGATCTTTCAAAAACAATAGCGCTGTCTCAAGAATTGACGCTCGCCATCACCGGAAATGACTCAAAGTTCTTCTTTGAACGCATGTATGGCAATGTCCCGGCGCGCTGGAGCGATGACTTGCAGGGCATGGACCGCTTGCGAGCCATCGTCAACGTGTTCACCCGCATGCGCTTTTGTGCGCCCGACGGCACGATGGATTTCGACGTGAAGGAAGGCGTCGATCGCACCCCGGCGGGCATGACGCCCTGGTACGACGCTCCGGGCCGTCGCACGGCCGACGTGCCGATCGTGTTCGGTCACTGGTCCACCCTCGGTTGGCTGGGACGCGAGGACGTCTACTGCGTGGACACGGGTTGTGTCTGGGGCCGCCAGCTCACGGCACTGCGCTGGAGCGCCGACCCAGCTGGCCGCGAGACGATCGCCATCGATTGCCCTGTGGCCTGCCCTGGATAGGGCACCCGGCGCATCAGACCTTGAACAACGCGGCCACCTTCTTGCGTGGCTTGATGTTGGATGAGACCCGCGCACCTGGCTTGGCGGCTGGCGCAGCGGCCTCCCAGCTGGGTGAATCGGCGACGTCGGCCGGTTCGTAGGGTTTGTCAAAAAATGGATCGGCCGCCACGGTCGCAGGCCGTCCCCGCGGCGCGCGCGTCGCGCCGGCCGACGCCCACCGGCTGCTGTCGGATCGTCCCCCGGTGGGTCGATCGGCAGGCGCGCTTGCGGCGTCAGACGCTGCGGTGTTGTCGAGCACATCGCGCGGGTCATCGCCGCCCCAGGTGCGGCGCCCATCGTTGAAACGACCCTGGCGGCGGATGTCGGGCCGCTCGTCCTCGAACTCCACCGGTTCGATCTCGATCTTGGTCTTGATCAGCTTTTCGATGTCGCTCACCAGGCGCTGGTCGTTGCCACCCGATACAAAACTGACCGCCAGGCCCGAAGCGCCGGCACGCCCTGTGCGTCCGATGCGGTGCACGTAGTCCTCGGCGTTGAAGGGGATGTCGAAATTGAAGACGGCCGGCACGTCCTTGATGTCCAGACCGCGAGCGGCCACATCGGTGCACACCATCAGATCGACCTCGCCGCGCTTGAAGGAATCGAGCGCTTTCAGGCGTTCGTCCTGGCTCTTGTCGCCATGCAGTGCCGTCGTGCGCAGACCCTCGCGCTCCAGCGAGCGTGCCAGGCGGGCGCAACCAAGCTTGCTGTTGACGAACACAAAAGCCTGGGTGAGGCCGCGCTGGCGCACGATGTGCTTGAGGGCGCGGCGCTGGTCGTCGTCGCCGACGCTATAAAATTGCTGCTCCACCGTGGATGCGGGTTCGTTGGGCCGGGCCACTTCGATGGTGATCGGGTCTTTCAGGTAGCTGTTGGCCAGGCGCTTGATCTCGGGCGAGAAGGTGGCTGAGAACAGCAGTGTGGTCCGCTCTTTGGGCAGGTAGCTCAGGATGCGCTGCAGAT
>CAYNWR010000200.1:0-5588 GCA_964400915.1 uncultured Burkholderiaceae bacterium | reverse complement strand
ACCAGGATGGCGGTGCCCAGATCGGGCTGCTTGACGATCAGCCCCACGGGGATGGCCAGCAGCAGGCCCGCCACCGCAAAATCCTTGCCGCGCAGATGCCCCTCGCGGCGCTGGAACCACCAGGCCAGCACCAGCGGCACCGCAATCTTGAGGATCTCGCTGGGCTGGATGACGATGCCCACGTTGAGCCAGCGCTGCGCGCCCTTCTTGGTGATGCCAAACAAGGCCACGGCAATCAGCAGCGCCACACCCACCAGGTAGACCGGCAGCGCCCACTGCGCCAGACGCTGCGGCGGCACCTGGGCCACGGCAAACAGGATGACTCCGGCAATCACCATGTTGCGCCCGTGATCGGAAAAGCGCGTGCCGTGGTCAAAACCGGACGAATACATCGTCAGCATGCCCGCCCCCGCCAGCAGCGCCACACAGGCCAGCAAGGCCAGATCAAAACCCGCCAACCAGGGCACCAGGCGGCGCCAGAGCGATGGTTTCTCGAAGACAACGGACATGCCGCAATTATCCGCTGGGGCTCGCGCTGCTTGCCCCTACGACTGCAGCACATCGGCCGTCTGTGATGCGTTCACACAGATGGATGCGTGTGCTTCATCAGGTTTGAAGATGACAGCGTGGCCTGTGCGCCCAAGACTTCGGGCATGGATCGTCGGTACCGAGCAGCCGACTTCACAACCGATCCATTCACGGAGCACAGACATGGCGACATTCACGGGAACGAGCGGCAATGGCACGCTTGCTGTCGGCGCAAAAGCCGACAACATCGATGGCCTGGCGGCCAACGACAGTTTGCGGGGCAGGACGGGGTAGAAAGGGGTAGAAAGCGCCGGGGTGCTGGGCGCAATGCCGGGATTGTTGGACGTTGGCCAATCCCTGACCGGCGTGTGCACCCTGGCGGCGTCGGCGGGCATCGCCGCAAGCCTGGCTGGGGGAGCAGACATTGACAGGCTGGCAGGCTTGCCGGTGAACAACGTGCTGGGCACGGCGGGCGCCGCCACGCTGGAAATGAGCTAGGCTCATGTGGATTTGATGGGGCCGGCCTCCAATGGCTTGGTCATTTGGGTGGATACCCGTGCGGCATGTGACGGCTTGACACGCTTTGTGACAGCCGTCACCGGTCCGCAACACGACCCACACCGACAATCCAGCCCTATGAATACCAAACATGGGGCGGGTGATGGGCTTGTGCGTGACCCGCTTCCATTGCCGCGCCGCTGGATGGGTGTGGCCCTGCTGCTGGTCGGCCAAGCCATCTTCGTCATCCCGTCCTGGTTGGCGCGCGCCGTGCGCTCGGTGGTCGAGCGCGATACCTGATGCCAGCGCCCACTCACTTTCTATACCTGCACGGGTTTCGCTCGTCGCCGCAATCGACCAAGGCGCGCCTGGTGGCCGATTGGGTGGCAGCGCGACACCCGGCCGTGCGGTTCTGGTGCCCGCTGCTGAACCCATCCCCCCGCCTGGCGATGGCGGCCGTGATGGCCGAGCTGGCGCACTGGCCCTTGGCGTCGACGGTGGTGGCCGGCTCGTCCTTGGGTGGCTTTTACGCCACCTGGATCGGCGCGCAGACGGGCTGCCGCATCGGCCTGATCAATCCGGCCGTGGTCCCCGCCCGCGATTTGCTGAGCCAGGTGGGCACCCACCCGTTCTGGCACAGCCCGGAGCAGTCCTTTGAATTTGAGCGCGCCTACATCGACGAGCTAAAGGACCAGACCTTGCCCATCGGCCAGCCGCCCGGCGAGCGGGTGAGCGCCCTCATCGCCAAGGGCGACGAGGTGCTGGACTGGCGCGAGATGTGTGGCCGCTACCCCGGCGCGGCGATCACACTGCTGGAAGGCAGTGACCACGCGATCAGCGACTTTGCCGATCACATCGACGCGTTCTGCGCGGGGCTTGGTTTCTAGCGCCCCACTTCCTTCAGATACATCGCCCGAGCAGCGATGGCGTCGTCGGGGTGGTCGGCAAACACACCGTCGATGCCCGCGCGGTAGAACTGCAGGTACTCGTTGCGCGGATCGCCCTTGTGGTCAAAGGCCAGGCGACGCTGCTCGCTGCGGAAAGTCCAGGTGTGCACCGTCAGGCCGATGCGGTGTGCGTCATCGATCAGCGTGGTGGGCGACTGCGAGGTGGTGTCGCCGTAGTTCACCGCGCCATCGCCATTGAGGTCCTGCATCTGGCCCGCCGCGTTGTAGGTGCCCTTGACGGGGATGATGTAGGGCTTCCAGGGGCCCACGCCGTCGGCGTACTTCTTGATTTCGGCCAAGCCGGCCGGGGTGACCATGGAACCAAACAGATCGGTGCGGCCCGCCCGAGTCCAGTCGTACGGGCGGTCAAATGGCGCGGCAAAAGTGACGGCGCCGGTCTTGAAGTCGTAGTCGTCACCATCGACCAATTGCACCAGACGCGCCTCGGTCCTGGTGCGCAGGTACTGCAGGTTCGAGACTTCGAAGGACTGGATGATGACGGGCGAATCCTTCTTGGTGTAGCCAAATTCGGCCAGGATGGCCAGCAGCCGGTCTTCCAGACGCAGGCCGGCATCCACATGGAAAGTGGGATGCTTGGTCTCGGGATAGACACCGATCGTGCGACCCACTTTGGCGCCTTCGGTGCGGGCCAGGTTCAGCACCTCGCGCAGCGTGGGGATGCGGTGCTTGCCGTTCTGTGTCTGATCACGCTCGCCCAGAGGCTGTATCGCAAACAGGGTCTTGATTTCGGCAAGGGTGAAGTCGGTGGAGAACCACCCCGTCTCGGCCACGCCATCGACCATCTTGGTGGTGCGGCGGTTGGCAAATTCGGCGCGACTGGACACATCGGTGGTGCCCGTGATGTTGGGCTCGTGGCGTGCAATCAGCTCGCCGTCCTTGGTGGCCACCAGATCGGGCTCGATGAAATCGGCACCCGCCAGGATGGCCAGGCGATAGCCTTCCAGCGTGTGATCGGGCATCTGACCGGGAAACCCGCGATGCCCGATGACCAGCGGGGCTTCGCCGTTGAGGGTCTTGAACGGCGAACCGTCGCTGCCGCCGCAGGCGCTCAGGATGCCCATCGATCCCACGCCGGCCGCCAACAGGCCGCCCTGGGTGAAACGTCGGCGGCTGATGGGATGTCGCTGCACTGTCATGTGTCTTCTCCTTGTCGGTGTCATGCAAGACCGGCAAGCTTGCATCGGCCTGGTGACACCCCGATGACGAAACCATGACCCGCACGGTCGACGCGTGTCAGCCCTCCAGGGACGCGAGCACCCGGTCCACCATGACTCCCGCCTGCCCCAGGTGGTTCATCGGGTTGCACATGGCCTCCAGCTGCGACCGCGTGACGTGGCGCTTGATCTCGGCATGGCTGTCCAGGATGTCGATCAGCGGTCGGCGCTCGGCAATCGCCTGGCGGCACAGGTCGTAGACAAGATCGTGCGCGACTTCGCGGCCCAGGTGCGGCCCCAGGCCCATCATCACGGCTTCGGACATCACCAGGCCGTGGGTGATGTCCAGATTGCGCCGCATTTGCGCGGTGTCCACCTCCAGGCCCTGCAGCACGAACTTGGCCTGCTTGAGGGCGCCGGAGATCAGGCAGAAGATCTCGGGCAAGGCCACCCATTCGATCTCCCAGGGGCCGGTGGAGCGTTCGTGGTCGGCCACCATCGCGTCCATCAGGGCGGCGGCGTGCTGACGCGCCACGGACACATTGGCATGGATGTACAGGCACGAGATCGGGTTGCGCTTTTGCGGCATCGTCGACGACGACCCGCGCCCGGGCGCGAAGGGCTCGAACACCTCGGCCACCTCGGTCTGCATGAGCAGCTTGACGTCCATGGCGATCTTGCCCAGCGACCCACCCACCAGGCCCAGAAAGGCGCCCACCTCGGCCACGGTGTCGCGCACCGTGTGCCAACTGATGAGCGGCTGCGCCAGGCCCAGCTCGCGGCACAGGGCGGCCTGTGTTTCCATGGCGCCGCGCTCCAGCGACGACAGCGTGCCCGACGCACCCCCGAACTCGCCCATCAGCACACGGGGCTTGAGCTGCGCCAGGCGCTCGCGGTGCCGCTCGATGCCCGCGAGGATGCTGGCCATCTTGTACCCGAAGGTGATCGGGGTGGACTGCTGCAGGTTGCTGCGGCCGATGATCGGTGTGTCGCGGTGCTGGCGCGCCAGCGTGGCCAGGGCCTGTGAAATCTCGGCCAGATCGGACTCCACCAGCGCCAGACCCTCGCGCATCTGCAGCACGGTGGCCGTGTCGGTGATGTCCTGCGTCGTGGCGCCCCAATGGCAGTACTCGCCCAGCCCATCCCGGCACGCGGTGTTGACCTGGTTGATCACCGCAATGATCGGGTAGCCGATGGCTTCGGTCTTGGCCTTGAGCCGGTCCCAGTCGATGATGCCCAGGTGGCAATTGCGCACGATCTCGTCGGCCGCCTCCTGCGGGATCAGGCCCAGCTCGCCCTGCACCTTGGCCAGCGCGCGTTCGATGTCGAGGTACTTGGCCGTGCGGTTCTCGTCGGACCACACGGCGCGCATGCGGGCGTCGCTGAAGATGTCGCCAAAGATGCGGGAGTCGATGATGGAGGCGGGCATGGTGCGGTTGGCCGATGGGCTGGGCCAAGGGTTGAAACAACCCGCCATCGTAGTGGTTGATCAACCCCCATGGGACAATCCCGCCCATGTATGCCCTGTATGAAGAAGCCGGCAAGTTCCAGACCGGCCGCCTGATGTCCGAAGCCGAAACGAGCGCCCAGGTGGAGCTGGAAACCGGCAAACGTGTGAAGGTCAAGCTGGTGCAGGTGCTGCTGCGCTTTGACAAGCCCGCACCCGCCGCGCTGCTGGGGGCGGCGGCGCAACTGGCCACCGATATCGAGCTGCCCCTGGCCTGGGAATTTGCGCCCGACGACGAGTTTGGCTTCATCGATCTGGCGCGCGACTACTTTCAGGACCCGCCCACGCTGGAGCAACAGGCCGCAGCGCTGTTGTGCCTGCACGAGGCACCGCATTACTTTCGGCGCGCGGGCAAGGGCCGGTTTCGCAAGGCCGCAGCCGAGGTGGTGCAGCAGGCCCTGGCCGCCATCGAGAAGAAGGCGCGCATTCAGGCGGAGATCGATGCCTGGGCGCAGGATCTGGTGGCTGGGCGTTGCCCCGCACCGGTGCGCGAGCAGCTCTACCGCATCCTCTTCAAGCCCGACAAGAACGCTCCGACCTACAAGGCCGTGGTGCAGGCCGCGCGCGATGCCCAACGCGCGCCGCTGGACCTGCTGCTGGCGGCGGGCGCCATCGAATCGCCCTACCAGTTTCACTGGCAGCGCTTTTTGTTCGAGCAGTTCCCCAAGGGCACGGGTTTTGGCGCGCTGGACCTGGCCAGCGCGGCCCCGCCCATCGACGAAGGCACCCTGCCGCTGGCCGACGTGCAGGCCTATTCGATCGACGACTCGCAAACCACCGAAATCGACGATGCCCTGTCCGTCACGGGCCTGGGCACGGGCCAGGTCACGCTGGGCATCCACATCGCGGCGCCCGCGCTGGCGATTGCACCGGGTGGTGCGCTCGACATCGTGGCGCGCGATCGCCTGTCCACCGTCTACATGCCGGGGCACA
>CAYNWR010000199.1:0-5620 GCA_964400915.1 uncultured Burkholderiaceae bacterium | reverse complement strand
CGAACCGCTGCTGCGCAAGAACATCGAAACACTGATCGAGCAACTGGCGGCGCTGCGCACCATCGACGGCCAGCCCCTGGACCTCACGCTGACCACCAACGGCTCGCTGCTCGCGCGCAAGGCGCGCAGCCTGCGCGACGCGGGCCTGCAGCGCGTGACGGTCAGCCTGGATGGACTGGACGACACCGTCTTTCGCCGCATGAACGATGTCGATTTTCCCGTGGCGGCGGTGCTCGATGGCATCGACGCGGCACACGCGGCGGGACTCGCGCCCATCAAAATCAACATGGTGGTCAAGCGCGGCACCAACGAACACGAGATCGTGCCCATGGCGCGGCATTTCCGCCGCTCGGGCCAGGTGCTGCGCTTCATCGAATACATGGACGTGGGCGCCACCAATGGCTGGCGCATGGACGAGGTGCTGCCCTCATCCGAGGTGGTGCAACGCATCGCTGCCCATTGGCCGCTGCACGCGCTGGAAGCCGCCGCACCCGGCGAAACCGCCGAGCGCTGGGCCTACGACGACGGTGCGGGCGAAATCGGCGTCATCTCCAGCGTCACCCAGGCGTTCTGCGGCTCGTGCAACCGGGCACGCCTGTCGACCGATGGCCGCATCTACCTGTGTCTGTTTGCCAGCACCGGATACGACCTGCGTGGCCTGCTGCGTGGTGGCGCATCGGATGCCGACCTCGCATCCGCCATCGGTGCCATCTGGCAGCAGCGGGACGACCGCTATTCGCTGCTGCGGGGTCGCGCCGCGCCCGACAGCCACGCGAGCGCCGCCGCACGGCGCGTGGAAATGAGCTACATCGGCGGATGAAAACGACGCCCTCATGATCGCCACCGAAGACATCACCGCCGTCATCCTGGCCGGTGGCCGCGGCAGCCGCATGGGTGGCGTCGACAAGGGGCTGCAGAACTTCCGCGGCGTGCCACTGGCCCTGCACACCCTGCTGCGTCTGCAGCCGCAGGTGGGGCCGATCATCATCAACGCCAATCGCAACCTGGCCGCGTACGAGGCGTTCGGTGCTGAGGTCTGGCCCGACAGCGTCGAGGGATTTGCCGGGCCGCTGGCGGGCTTCTTCACGGGGCTGGAGCGCTGCGAAACGGCCTGGCTGCTCACCGTGCCCTGCGACACACCGATGTTCCCTGCCGATCTGGTGCAACGCCTGGCCGCCGCCGTGGCCGCCGAGGGCGCCGAGATCGGCATGGTGCTGGCGCCGGACGGCGAAGCCGCTGGCCCGGGCAGCACGGGCGTCGCCGAGGCACGCCCGCAGCCCGTGTTCTGCCTGTTGTCGCATCTGCTGCTGGAAAGCCTGGAGGCCTTCCTCAAATCGGGTGGCCGCAAGATCGACGCCTGGACGGCCACCCATCGGGTGGCCTATGCGCGGTTTGACCAGCCCGGGGACGACCCGCAGGCCTTTTGCAACGCCAACACCCTGGCCGAGCTGCACGCCTTGCAGGCGCTCACGGCCACTTGAATCGGGACCGGCGAGTCCGCAACGCCAACGCACCCGCACCCGCACCCGCATCCGCCACGATGAAAAGCCTGGACGAGATTGCCGCCGAACTGCAAGGCTACGACCCACAGGCCCTGCCCGCCGAATCCGTCAACGCGTTTCTGGCCCAGCTGGTGGCTCCCGTGGCGGGCACGGATCGCGTGCCGCTGTTTGCCGCATTGGGCCGTGTGCTGGCACACGACGTGATTTCGCCGATCAGCGTCCCGCCCCACGACAACTCGGCGATGGACGGTTATGCGCTGGCGGGCATGGCCGTCACGGACGCTATCAATCGTGGAGCAACCGAGGTCCAATTGACGCTCGCTACCGGCCAGATTCTTGCCGGAGATGCTCCCAAAGCGCCTGGGCTGACCCCCATGGCGCCCGGCAGTTGCATCCGCATCACCACCGGCGCCGTGATGCCCGCCGGGTGCGACACCGTGGTGCCGCATGAATTTGCCCGTCTGGCGGACGATGGCCGCGTGTGTTTTGCGGCCCGCGCGGTGGGCCCCGGCGACAACCGCCGCCTGGCCGGCGAGGACCTGATGCAGGGCCAGGCGGCCCTGCGTGCGGGGCAGTGCCTCACCCCCGCGGCGCTGGGCCTGCTGGCCAGCCTGGGCCAGCCCGAGGTGCTGGTGCGACGGCGCCTGCGAGTGGCCTACTTCTCGACGGGCGACGAAATTCTGAGCCTGGGCGACGCACCACGACCCGGCGCCGTGTACGACAGCAACCGCTACACCGTGTTCGGCCTGCTCACGCGCCTGGGTTGTGAGGTGATCGACCTCGGTGTGGTGCGCGACGACCGCCTTGCGCTGGAGGCGGCCTTTCGCCAGGCGGGCGCCCAGGCCGACGCCGTCATCACCAGCGGTGGCGTGAGCGTGGGCGAGGCCGACCACACCAAGGCCATCATGCGGGCGCTGGGCGATGTGGCCTTCTGGCGCATCGCGATGCGCCCGGGCCGGCCGATGGCGGTAGGTCGCCTGTCCGCGGCCGCCTCGGCCACAGATGGCGCGCCCGATGCCCGTCCACCGGCCGTGTTGTTCGGTCTGCCGGGCAACCCTGTTGCGGTGATGGTGACCTTTCTGGCCTTTGTGCGCCCGGCCCTGCTGCGCATGATGGGCGCCACCGACACCACCCCGCCCTTGCTGCGGGCGCGCTGCGCTGAACCCCTGCGCAAGAAGCCCGGGCGCACCGAATACCAACGCGGCATCGTCTGGCGCGACCCCGATGGTGAACTGCGCGTGCGCACCACCGGCAACCAGGGCTCCGGTGTGCTGCGGTCGATGGTCGAAGCCAACGGCCTCATCGTGCTGCACCACAGCCAGGCCTCAGTGGCCGTGGGTGATCTGGTGGACGTGATGATGTTCGAGGGAACGATCTAGCGGCGCGGACACTGGCAGACTTCGCTGGAAGCCATCGGCATGCCCACAGGTGTTCAGCCCAGCGGGTGCCTCGTCACCCAGGCACGGACCTGCGCTGGGCCTGGCGGCCCCTGCATCAGGGCAGGCGCCTCGCCGATCTTGTAGAAGCCCTTTTGCGGGCGCCATCCGGTTGAATCCACCCACCACAGGAGGAGGATCACCAGAATCACCGGGAGGCCCAGGGCCAGCAGGAACCCCAGGTACAGGCCGACCGACTGAACGAGCTGCTTCCACAGCGCCGTCGCCGAATCAACCAGTTCGGAAAACGCTTCCAGCCAACCGCCATCTTTCATGGCGCCCTCGCAAATTGAACTCCATGCCGTGCCGCGATCGTATCAAGATGGGCAGTCCTTGGCGCGAAAATTTTGGGCAGGCAGGCGACCCGCGAGACGACGCCCTGCAGCGTTCAGGCGACACCAGAGTCCTGCCAATCGGAGTCGGCAGTATCGGGCCCATCCAGGACATCAATATGCCCCGACAAGCCAAATTTCAAGCAAAATCGACCGATAGCGAGCGTCGGTGTTTTATTGTTTGCTATGCTTTTTGATAGATGCGATTGACACCCAACGGCCACCCTTGTGACATGCCACCCATCACCCCGCTGGCCATCTGCCGCGACGCGTATTGCGTTCTGACGTTCAAGCACCCATCGCCAGCACCCGCGACACATGGGACGGCCTTCTCGGCCTCGGACCTGCAGGCCCCGCAGGCCTGAACAGGACCGCCCTATTTGGCCGGAATCGCGCCTGCCGGGGGCAATGGGGGCAACTTGGGCTGTGCATCGGCCGCCGCGTGAGCAGCGCCTTCACCGGGGTGCGCGCCGTGCAACGACGCGTCGTCGCGGATCGCACCCGGCGTGCGCCGACGCGCCAGCAGCGTGTACATGGTGGGCACCACGAAAATCGTCAATAGCGTGCCCAGGCTCATGCCACCGACGATCACCCAACCAATCTGACGCCGGCTTTCGGCCCCGGCACCGCTGGCCAGCGCCAACGGAATGGCGCCCAGCACCATCGCGCCGGTGGTCATCATGATCGGCCGCAGGCGCAGGCTGGCGGACTCGATGACGGCGTCAAGCGTGCTCAGGCCCTTCTCGCGCAACTGGTTGGCAAATTCGACGATCAGGATGCCATGCTTGGTGATCAGTCCCACCAGCGTGATCAGGCCGATCTGGCTGTAGACGTTGAGCGTGCCGCCGCTCCACTGCAGCGCCAGCAGGGCGCCCACCATGGAGAGCGGCACACTCAGCATGATCACCAGGGGGTCGATGAAGCTCTCGAACTGCGCGGCCAGTACAAGGAAGATGAAGAACAGCGCCAGGATGAACACCACCACCAGTGAGCCGGCAGATTTCTTGAATTCACGCGAGGTGCCGTTGAGGTCGGTGGCGTAGCCCGGCTTGAGCACCTTCTGCGCGGTGGCGTCCATGAACTGCAGGGCTTCGCCCAGCGAATAGGTGGGCGCCAGGTTGGCCGTGATGGCCGCGCTGCGCCGCTGGCCAAAGTGATTGAGTTCGCGTGGCACCACCACCTCGCGAATCTTGACCAGCGCCGACAGCGGAATCATCGCGTCGCCACGCCCGCGCACAAAGATGCGCTCGATGTCGTCGGGCGTGTCGCGCCCGCTCTCGGCCGTCTGCACGATGACGTCGTACTGGTCGCCCTCGCGCTTGTAGCGCGTCACCTGACGGCCGCCCATCATCGTCTCGACCGCGCGAGCGATGGCTTCGACGCTCACACCCATGTCGGCGGCCCGCTCGCGGTCCACCTCCATCTTGATTTCAGGCTTGTTCAGGCGCAGGTCGGTGTCCACGCCGATGAAGCCCGGGTTCTTGGCCATTTCGTCCTGGAAGGCGCGCACCACCTGCAGCAGGTTGGCGTAGGTGTCCGACGTGAGAATGACGAAGTTGACGGGCCGCTCACGAAAGCCCTGGCCGAGTGACGGCGGCGTGATCGTGAAGGCCGTCACACCGGGCAGGCTGCCCACCCGCGGGCCCATCTCGCGGGCGATCTCCAGCGTGGTGCGTTTGCGTTCCTCCCAGGGAATGGCCCGGTAGAAGACGTTGCCCTGCGCCACGGTGGGGTTGCCGGTGACGGTGAAGATGCGGTCGAACTCGGTGTAACCCTCGCTCATGCGCTCGATGGCGCGCGCATAGCGCCCCGTGTACTCCATGGTGGCGCCATCCGGGCCGTTGATCACGGTAAGAATCACGCCCCGGTCTTCCAGCGGTGCCAGTTCGCTCTTGGTGCTTTGCAGCAACGCCCACGAACCCGCCGCCGCCACCACCATCACGCCCAGCACCAGCAGCCGGTGCGTGACAGCCACCCCGGCGATGCGGGAAGACGACAAGGTCCAGCGCAGCACAACCGTGTAGACCGCCGTGATGCCGTCGAGCACGCGGGTCATGAAGCGATCGAAGAGGCTTGGTTTGTCGACGTGCTTGAGCAGCTTGGAGCACATCATCGGCGACAGCGTGAGGGCGACGAAACCCGACACCACCACCGAGCCGGCCAGCGCCAGTGCAAATTCGACGAACAAGCGCCCGGTGCGGCCCGGTGTGAACGACAGCGGCGCAAACACCGCAGCCAGCGTGAGCGTCATGGCCACCACCGCAAAGCCGATCTCCCGGCTGCCAATGATGGCGGCCTTGAAGGGTGGCACACCGTCCTCGATGTGGCGGTAGATGTTCTCCAGCACGAC
>CAYNWR010000198.1:0-5631 GCA_964400915.1 uncultured Burkholderiaceae bacterium | reverse complement strand
CTCGATGGGGGCGCTGCGGCCATAGCCCGGCGCGTCCCAGGCGACCGCGCGGTAGCCGGCGCTCGCCAGGGTCTCCATTTGCGGTGCAAACGCCAGGTGGCCGCCACCGATGCCATGCAGCATCAACACGGTGGGGCCACTGCCGAGCGCAGAAAAGCTGGGGGGGTTCATGCGGGACGCGTGGGCGCGGTCAGACCAGCACACCCCGGCGCACGACGACCTCGCCATCAAGCGCCACGGTGCAATTGCGCATGGGCAAGTCGAAATGCCCACGGGTGAAACGCCCGGCCACTTCATTGGCCCCCGTGCTATAGAGAAAATTCCCGGCAAACGCCCGCAACTCGGTGCCATTGAAATCGCGCTTGTCGTACAGCGCCATGCTGTCCCATCGCGCCGCCGGATTGAGACCCCAACCGACATGACTCACCGCGTAGGCACCGCGCGCGCCGCCTTCTTCGGCGCTGAAGGCCGCCAGGTGCGAGCGCATGAGTTCGGCATCCACACCGTCGCCTTCGATCTGCGTGATGTGATCGTCCACGATGGTCAGCCCAATCGGCCGCTCGATGTAGCGCTTGAACGTGAGGTTGACGTCGCCGACATCCAGCACCAGCCGGCCGCTGACACGGCCCGCTGCGGGAAACGCGAGCACCAGGCCGCCGGGCCAATGGGTGAGGGTGCCGGGGCGTGTGGTGCTGCCCCAGTTGCCGCCCACCGTGGCGCCTGCCAGATCGATGTCCAGGCGGGTGCCCGCGTCGGAGGTGACCTGCAGCGCCTTGGCGGCGCGCAGGCGCTTGACATGGGCCTTCACACGCGCCTCGGTGGCATCGTCGGGCATCAGTCGCACCAGCGCTTCGGGGTGTTCGTTGCTCACATACACCACGCGCGGCTGCGTCTGGCCGTCCCCACGCAACAGGGTGGGCAGTTCGCGCGCATGCATCAGGCCCTCGACGGTGCAGTCGACGATGAGGGTGGCGCCCGCCAGGGCCGCCACCGCCGGGGCCAGGCCCTGCAAGGCATCTGAGGCGCCCGTCGAGCGCATCGGTGGGCCGCCGCTGCAGGGCACACTGGGCATGGTGAGCCTGAAAACCCGCGCACCCAGGCGGGCCGCGGCCAGTTCGGCCAGTTGCGGCAGCACCGGGCGGCTCTGCGTCTCGCACAGCACGGCCACCACGTCGCCGGGCGCCAAGGCACAGCGCTGCATCACCTGCTCGAAAGCAGCCACCCAGGCGGGTTCGACAATTTCCTGAAGCACGGCTGAAAATCCCTATGCGCTGTGACGGAAACATTATTCATGAAATTTCATGTAAATTGCACACACATGTCGCCGCGCAAGGCCGCCAGCCCCAGTTTTTCGCCACAGGCCTTCCGCAAGGCCCTCGGGTGCTTCGCCACGGGCGTCACCATCGTCACGGCGCGCAGCACGGAGGGCGAGCTGTTTGGCCTCACGGCCAGTTCCTTCAACTCGGTGTCGCTGAACCCACCCCTGGTGCTCTGGAGCCTCTCGCGGGAGGCGGGTTCGATGCCGGTGTTTGCCAGCGGTTCGCACTACGCGATCAACATCCTGGCAGCCAATCAGAAGGACCTGGCCGAACGATTTGCCACGCGCGGGCTTGATCGCTGGGCGGGCGTGGCGTTTGCCGAGGGCGCAGGCGGCGCGCCCATGCTGTCGGGCACGCTGGCCTGTTTCGAATGCTTCAACCGCAGCCGCTACGAAGAAGGCGACCACGTGATCTTCGTGGGCGAGGTGGAGCGCTGCCACACACGCCCCGGCTTGTCACCGCTGCTGTTTCACGGCGGACGCTACTACACGGAACACCCGCTATGAGCGCCACGCAGGCGGCGGCCAAGACCTCGCCCGCTCGCACCCCCTTTGTTCATGGCTACCTGGGCTACCTGCTGGGACAGGCCAACCATTCGCTGTACCGCCAGTTCGATGCCCAGGTCCGTGCGGTCGGTCTTCGATCGATCGAGTGGCGCGTGCTGGCCAGCCTGCTGGACCGCGAGCCGCTGTCGATCCGCGATCTGGCCGTCGAGGTGTTGGGCAAGCAGCCCACGGTGACCAAGCTGGTGCAACGCATGGCAGCCCAGGGTTGGGTGGAGGTTTCCGGCGATCCCGGCGATCAGCGGCGCACGCTGGTGGGCATCACGGCGGCCGGGCGCCGTCTGGTGCGCCCCTTGGTGCGCCGCGCTCGCGCCCACGAATCCAGCCTGCTGGCCACCCTCAGTGCCCGCGAGGCCCTGGCGCTCAAGCGCCTGCTGCTGCGCATCGCACAGCACAATGCCGGGCCATGAGCCCTGTTCGCAAGAATCACCTGGACGGCGTGGCCGTCGCCATCCTGCTGGCCTGCTGTGTGTTCTGGGGTGCCCAGCAGGTGCTGGTCAAGCTCACCCTGCACGAGCTCGCGCCCGCCTTTCAGGCCGGCCTGCGCTTTGTCGGCGCCACGGTGCTGGTGCTGCTCTGGTGCGCCCTGCGTCGCATCCCGTGGATGCTTCGCGATGGCAGCCTGAGCGCTGGCTTGCTGGCCGGCACCCTGTTTGCGGCCGAATTCGCCTGCATCTACATCGGACTGCAGCACACCAGCGCATCGCGCCTCACCGTGTTCCTCTACACCTCGCCGTTCTGGGTGGCTGGCCTGTTGCCCCTGTTTGTTTCCAGTGAACGCCTGCGTCCGCTGCAATGGGTCGGCCTGGCCTGTGCCTTTGCGGCGGTCTTCTTTGTCCTTCGCGAGGGATTTGATCCCCAGATCACGGCGCGGGCCGGCATGCAGCGGGCCTGGCTGGGCGACCTGCTGGGCCTGGCGGCCGGCATGTTTTGGGGCCTGACCACGGTGGTGATCCGCTCCAGCGCGCTGACGCGTGTATCGCCCGAGAAGCTGCTGCTGTACCAGGTGGCGGTGAGTGGCGGCGCCTTGATGGCCCTGTCCGCCGCAATCGGCGAACGCTGGATCTGGTCCTGGTCGGGGTTTGCGATGACCTCGATGGCGGTCCAGACGGCCGTCGGCGCTTTCGCCAGCTACCTGGCCTGGATGTGGATGCTGGGGCGCTACCCCGCCACACGCATTTCGGTGTTTGTCTTTCTCACGCCCCTGTTCGCAATCTTGTTTGGCGTGTGGTGGCTGGCCGAGCCGCTGACACCCAACCTGCTCGTCGGCCTGGCGTTGGTGGCCCTCGGAATCGTGCTGGTCAATCGCAAATAATCCATCTATCCGATACAACAGGAACCGCTCATGAAATTGTTGAGTTTTCGACTTCCCGATGGCCGCACCAGCTATGGCGCCCTCAAGGGTGAAGGCATTGTCGATCTGGGCGCGCACTATGGCGCGCGAGCCCCCGATCTGGCCAGCCTGCTGGCGCAAGGTCTGATCGCCGATGCGGCCGGCGTGGTGGCGCGTGCCGCAACCGGCCCCGCCTTGGCGTCGGTGCAACTCACGCCCCCCATTCCCAACCCAGGCAAGATCATCTGCGTGGGCCTGAACTACCACGATCACGTCAAGGAAACCGGCCGCGCGCTCACCGAGAAGCCGGCGCTGTTTCTGCGCGTGGCCGATTCGCTGGTGGCCCATGGCGAGGCGATCGTGCGGCCGGCCGAGTCCACGCGCCTGGACTACGAGGGCGAGATCGTTGTGGTGATCGGACCGGGCGGGCGCCGCATCGCCGAGGGCGACGCGTGGAAACACGTGGCCGGCTACAGCATCTTCAACGACGGCAGTGTGCGCGATTGGCAGAACCACACCACCCAATGGACCGCCGGAAAGAACTACTGGCGCACGGGTGGCTTCGGGCCGTGGATCGTGACCACCGACGAATTGCCCGGCGGCTCACTGCTTGCCCTGACCACCCGCCTCAATGGCGTGCAGATGCAACATGCCAGCACCGACATGTTGATCCACTCGATACCGAGCCTGATCGCCTACATCTCGGCGGTGATGCCCCTGGCGCCTGGTGATGTGATCGTCACTGGAACACCTGGCGGTGTCGGCAACAAGCGCGAGCCCCAGGTCTTCATGAAACCCGGCGACGTGGTGGAGATTGAGGTGTCGGGCGTTGGGGTGCTGCGCAACACGATCGTTGACGGCTAGGCGCCGGCGCCGCAGCGATTGCGGCCTGCGCTCAGTGCATCACCACCGGGTTTTGCGCCAGCTCGGCATAGCGCTCCAGCGTTTCCTCGACCTCGTCCTGGGTGGGGGTGTCGCGTTGCCAGGCCACGATCTGCTGGTGGAACAGCTCGGCCCAGGAACCATCCAGGTAGACCTCCTTGCCGGATCGCTTGTCGACGATTTCAAATCCGTGGCGTGCCAGAACCGGGTGCGCAGGGGTTTCCCCGGCATCCACTGCCTGGCGCGCGGCTTCGATCGCCTTGGCTTCGTCGGGCGTCGCATAAGCGTGCATGTGCACCACAACGAAGGACTCGGAGTCGTAGAGCATTTGCATCGGTGTTCGTTCCGTTGGCTGAAGGTTGTTGCTTGGAACTGAAATAGGGGTCGACGTTCACAGTTTCAAGCCGATTGCCCCAAACACCCAGCAATTTGCGGGCCCGATGGCCCGGACGCGGCAAAAACACGACAGCTGGGGCAGGGGCCTGGCCGCACGGCGGCGCCCCAGATGACGGAGGCGGCCCGAATGACTACGGGGCCTCCTGGGCAACCAATCGCTGATCGATGAAATCCCCATTGGTCTGTTGCAATCGGATGCGCGCAGGCAACCAGGCCACGCGAGGGGCCATCCACAAGTCCAGACGGGGCTCGAACTCGCGTCTGGGCACGCGGGCCAGATGCACCACGTCCGCCTCCTCGCCCAGCACGGATTGCCGTTCGGTGCCCATCACCTGAAAGGCCCAGGCCTCGACTTCGCGCGCGCCTGCCGTGGGCAAGGTGATCGTGCGGCCGACCGGATAGCGTGCCGGGTCGCCTGCGAGCATCGACGCCAGCTGGATGAACACGCTCAGCCGATCCTGCGAGAGGACCAGCAGCGGCGCCGGCGGGCTGTTGACCGAGAAGCTGATGCGCCCCTTGTCGCGCTCGAAGTGCACGGCCTGCTCGCGCCGCGCGCGATCCAGAAAACGCGTGGGCTCCAGGCCGTTGACACCAATCTGACCCTGGCTGGTCTGCACCCGCGCGCCCAGAAACAGGGCGCCGATCTCCAGCCGCGCTTCGTAGCGCGATCCGTCGTGCAACCACAGCATCTCGCCACGTGCCGCGACCTCGCGCCCGCGCGCCAGACCGGCCACGTCGTAGCGAAGGCGCGTGGAACCCGGCACCACAACGGGCCCCAGCTCCTGACCACCCAGCGCGCCACCCTTTGCAGGGATGGCCGGTGCCAGGACCTGTTGGGACGATGACACATCACCCGCCGCAGGGCTTTGCGCCGCACCTGCACCGGCACCTGCACTTGCGCCTGCGCCCGATACCGGGCTTGCCGCCGATGCCACCGTGGCCGGCACCTTGGGCGCCGTGGAAGCATCGGGTGCCCCTGCCGCCGACGCAATGGTCGCTACGGGAGTCTCCTCGGACGCTACCGATTGTGTAGCGATGTTCGTTGATTCGGCGCTCGCTACAGGCCGCTTTTCTTCAGATCCAGGGGTTGAGGGGCCCGCAGGCTCGGCACGGGCCGCCACCGGCGGATCTTGCGCCT
>CAYNWR010000197.1:0-5657 GCA_964400915.1 uncultured Burkholderiaceae bacterium | reverse complement strand
CCATCAACAGATTGAACTTCTGGTCGGTGCCACCGAGTTCCAGGTCGCTGCGCAAGGCGACCGAGTCGTAGCCCTGCACCAGCGGATAGAGGAACTCATGGACACTGATCGATTGCCCGGCCGCATAGCGCTTCTGAAAATCGTCCCGCTCCATCATGCGCGCAACGGTGTATTTGCCCGCCAGTTGAATCATGCCGCGCGAACCCAGCGCATCGCCCCATTCGCTGTTGTAGCGTACCTCGGCGCGTTCCATGTCCAGCACCAGGCGGATCTGATTGAAATAGGTCTGCGCGTTTTCTTCAATCTGCTGCCGACTCAGTGGGGGCCGCGTCGCATTGCGACCCGATGGATCACCAATCATGGTGGTGAAATCGCCGATCAGGGGAATGACGACATGCCCCAGATCCTGCAACTGCCGCATCTTGTTGAGCACGACGGTGTGCCCGAGATGCAAGTCGGGAGCCGTTGGGTCCATCCCGAATTTGATGCGCAGCGGCACCCCGGTGCGGTGCGACCGCTCGAGTTTGTTGGCCCACTCATCTCGAGGGAGCAATTCCTCACATCCACGCAGGCTGACCGCCAAGGCTCGCTGCGTGGCCTCCGACAGGACGGGTTGATGATCTGAAGGTCTGGTCATAAGGGTTTACGCAGGGGGGTGGTCATGGCGAGGCTTTTATACTTATCGGCTTTTCCGCGCCTTGCTGCCCAATCCAATTGTAGGCGGCGCATCCTTGAATCACCTTGCCAAATTCATTGCGCAGCGCCCTTGAGCGCCCATTGCTGGATCGCAAGCATCGCAAACTCATGTGGATGGGAGTGCTTGCGCTTGTGGGTGCAGGCAGCGTGTTCGCGGTTGCGGATGCGGGTCTCGATTCGGTCCAGCCGAATACCCGTGACATTTCTGCGCAGGTGGTGGTTCCCGCGCTTGCCGAGCAGGCCGAAGCGCTCGACAGCTTTTCTTTCCACCTTCATCGAAGCGATGTGGTTCGGTCCAACGATACACCGGCGGCATTGCTGCGCCGATTGGGTGTCAATGATGCAGAGGCCGCACAGTTCATTGCGACCGATACGGCGTCCCGAGCTGCTGCCTTTGGGCGAAATGGACGGATGGCAACGGCTGAACTGTCCGACGAACTTGGGCTGCAGCGCCTTTCCATCCGTTGGGCAGATTCTGCTGACGACTCGTTGTTCAAGCGCTACGTGGTTGAACGAAAGGATGGTCGATTGCACTCGCGCATCGAGTCCGATCGATTGAATCCCTCCATCCGATTGGCCAGCGGTCAGATCAAGACGTCGCTGTATGGCGCCACCGACGAGGCCCGGGTCCCCGATTCGATTGCCGGGCAGATTGCTGACATCTTTTCTGGCGATATCGACTTCCACCGTTCGCTGCGCAAGGGTGATCGGTTCAGCGTGATCTACGAAGTGCTCGAAGCCGATGGCGAGGTGGTGCGGCCCGGCAAAGTGCTCGCAGCCGAATTCGTCAACGCAGGCCGTGAATACCGTGCCGTTTGGCATGGGTCGGGGCCGGGCACAGCCGGGCGTGCGGGCGCGGCTTCCCCCGCCCAGGGCGCCTACTACACCATGGACGGCCAGTCCCTGCGGCGTGCCTACCTGGCGTCTCCCCTGGAGTTCTCCCGGGTTTCAAGCGGGTTCAGCATGCGCATGCACCCCATCCTGAAGCAATGGCGGGCGCACCTTGGTGTTGACTATGCCGCGCCGACCGGCACTTCCGTGCGCAGCGTGGGTGACGGTGTGGTCGATTTTGCGGGTCGCCAAGGCGGCTACGGCAATGTGGTGATCGTCAAGCACGGCAACCAACATTCCACGGTTTATGCACATCTGAGCCGGATTGATGTGCGTGTCGGTCAATCCATTCGGCAGGCGCAACAGATTGGTGCCGTGGGCGCCACCGGTTGGGCCACGGGCCCGCACCTGCATTTTGAGTTTCGTGTCGGTGGTGTCCACCAGGATCCACTGCACTTGGCCAAGCGATCTGAGCCAGCGGCCCCCATCGCCGCCAGCGAGCGCGAATCCTTTGATCGTTGGGCGTCGGCCATGCGCGATCAGCTGGCGCTTGCTTCGTTGGTCGAACGCGCCACGGCGCAGTGACCAGCAACCTCTATATCGGGCTGATGTCCGGAACGTCCGCCGACGGCGTGGACGGGGTTCTGTGCCAATTCAACAGAGGCTGCCGCGTGATTGCGCATCACGCGAAAGGCTTCGATGCGGCGTTGCGCGCCCAACTGCTGGACCTGAACCAGCCCGGAGCCGATGAATTGCGTCGTTCTGCCGAAGCGGCCCATCGCCTCACGCTTCACTACGCCGCAGTTGTACGGCAATTGCTCAAGGCAGCCGGGGCGTCCGCTTCGGATGTTCGGGCCATCGGTGCCCACGGCCAAACCGTGCGCCATCAACCCCCAGGCGCTGGAGCCCGATCATCGACCCGTCAACCAGCACCGGCCTATTCCCTGCAGATCAACAATCCTGCGCTGTTGGCAGAACTGTGTGGTGTAGACGTCGTGGCCGACTTTCGAAACGCCGACATCGCGGCGGGTGGCCAAGGAGCGCCCCTGGTGCCTGCCTTTCATCAGGCCGTATTTGCGAGCGAACGGGCCACGCAAGTGGTGGTCAACATTGGAGGCATCGCCAATCTGACCGTTTTGGCGCCGCGTCGGCCGGTCATCGGGTTCGATTGTGGGCCAGGCAATGCGCTGATGGACACTTGGTGCGAAACCCACACCGGCCATGCTTTTGACCGCGGTGGACGTTGGGCTGCCCAGGGACGGATTGACGGCAGACTCTTGAGCCGGATGCTGAAGGAGCCCTTCCTGCATCGCCCACCGCCCAAGAGCACGGGGCGTGATTTATTCAACCTGAATTGGCTTCAGCGCCATTTGCCTGGGCAAGAGTTGGCCCCATGCGATGTGCAGGCCACCCTCACCGAATTCACCGCCTTGAGCATTGCCAAGGCCATTCGGGCCCATGCATCAGACGCTCAGAGGCTCTATGTCTGCGGAGGCGGTGCCTTCAATCGACATCTGATGACCAGGCTGCAGGCCCAATTGGAGCCTATCCGCATCAGCAGCCCTCAGGAGCGGGGCATGATGCCCGAGCAGATTGAAGCAGCAGCGTTTGCCTGGCTGGCGATGAGGCGGGTGCGCGGATTGCCTGGAAACCTCACCAGCGTCACGGGTGCGACTGGGGAGCGTGTTTTAGGCGCGTGGTACGCAGCGCCGCGCTAAACCGAGAAACTCGATCCACAACCACAGGTTGTGGTGGCGTTGGGGTTCTTGATGACAAACTGGGCACCCTGCAAATCTTCTTTGTAGTCGATTTCTGCGCCGACCAGGTACTGGTAGCTCATCGCATCGATCAAAAGGGATACACCGTTCTTGGTCATGGTGGTGTCGTCGTCGTTGACGACTTCATCGAAGGTGAACCCGTATTGGAATCCCGAACAACCACCGCCTTGCACGAAGACACGAAGTTTGAGATCGGGGTTGCCCTCCTCAGCGATCAGATCGGCAACCTTGGCTGCGGCGCTTTCGGTAAAGACGATCGGCACCGGGGGCTCGCTGGGGATTTCCTGGGCAACAGCACTCATGGCAACTCCGATGGATAACAAAGTAAATTTGTCAGGAATATATCAGGCGTTGTTTGCCGCCAATTTCAGTGTGGGTTTTTCCTCACCTGGCATAAGAGGCCGCAACTGGCCCGTGATCAATGCCCCCTGGTGCATTTCAAGCGCCTTGTACTCGACGTCGCCTTCCACACGCGCCTTCGGTTGAAGCTCCAGAAGTTGGGAAGCGCGGATCGGACCCAGCACGGTTCCATTGACGATGACATGGTCGGCGACAACGGCCCCGGTGATCCGGGCGGATTCCGATACCACCAGAATGCTCGTCGAATCGGCATGGGCGGTGACATCCCCGACAACCTCGCCGTCTATGCGAAGACCATCGGTGAATCGACAATGCCCCTCGATCGAACTTCCCTGGGCGATCAAACTCTTGATGGCCGGTTGTTTCTTGCGGTCGAACATGAATAAGCTCCTCGACAGATTTCGCAGTTGCCTCCAGCCGTTCACTGGGGGCCGACCTGCCTACAGTTTAAGAACCTGCGTCGCGCGCGACGTGTTGCCCTCGAGCAATCTGGCTTGAATCGAGTGGACCGTCACTTGGGGGGGCACCGAAACCACGCCCTCCAGCCGCCTATATTGACGCATTTGGAAGGGAATCAAGCCATCCTTGGGTTGGCTCGTCCATGGTTTTCCATTGTGGGTGCCGGTCAAGACGAGTTCGAGGCTGCCATGAAACTCGGGCGCATTGCGGGTGGCCTGGATTGCGAGGACCTGCCACTTGATGCGTGCGGCTTCACTTCCCGCGCCGATCGCCTCGGCCTGTAGCCCACGAATGGCCACACCATCCAGCCCGTTGGCCGGCATCAATTGCTCGAAAAAACCCAGATCGTCGCGCAACGCCTGATTTTCCGCTTCGATCTTCTTGAACTGCGCGAGCAAGGTTTCGCGCGCCGCACGCTCGGCTGTCAGTTCTGCACGTGCGGTATTGACGATCGACTGCGACTGATCCGCCGCTAGCCGCAATTTGTCGACCTGAGTGCGCAGTGTCACGAGTTCTTCGCGTGAAAAACCATCGACCCCTGCGATGACCTTGCCGAATTCGAATGCCCAAAGCGCTATGGCCGCACAAAAGCCAAATACAACGGCAACCACGGCCCAGCGCAAGGGCCATGGCATGGCGCTTCGGATGGCCATACGCGGCGCGCTGATGGTCAGACGCCGACGAAGTAGCTTGAAACGCATTTCGGCTATGGAAGCGAAACCGCCGGGAGGCGATTTCGTTCGTTGCTCGGAAGCGCGACTTAGCGCTTGGAGAACTGCTTGCGGCGGCGCGCGGAGTGCAGGCCAACCTTCTTGCGCTCGACTTCGCGTGCATCGCGCGTGACAAACCCGGCACGGCTGAGTTCGGGCTTGAGACTCGCGTCGTAATCGATCAGAGCGCGCGTGATGCCATGCCGGCATGCACCTGCCTGCCCCGACTCTCCGCCGCCATGGACGTTGACCATGATGTCAAAGGTCTCGACATGGTTTGTCAATTGAAGCGGCTGGCGAACGATCATGATGGACGTTGGACGCCCAAAAAAATCGTTGATGTCACGACCATTGATCGTGATCTTGCCACTGCCCTTTTTCAGAAACACCCGCGCGACGCTGGATTTGCGACGGCCGGTGCCATTGTTCCAATCACCAATCATGGCGCGTCCTCGTCAAATGTCCAAGGTCTGGGGCAACTGGGCACTGTGAGGGTGCTCGGAGCCGCCGTAAACCTTGAGTTTCTTGATCATTGCGTAACCCAAGGGACCCTTGGGCAGCATGCCTTTGACGGCCTTTTCAAGTGCGCGCCCAGGGTGCTTGGCTTGCAGATCCTTGAAATTGGTCGCGCGAATACCGCCCGGGAAACCCGTGTGGCGGTAGTACATCTTGTCGAGAGATTTGCCTCCCGTGACCCGCAATTTGGCGGCATTAACAACGACGATGTAATCGCCGGTATCGACGTGAGGCGTGTAAATGGCCTTGTGCTTGCCGCGCAGACGGAGGGCAACTTCGCTGGCTACCCTGCCGAGAACCTTGTCGG
>CAYNWR010000196.1:0-5665 GCA_964400915.1 uncultured Burkholderiaceae bacterium | reverse complement strand
GCTTGCCTTCGGCGCCGATCCCGTCCTCCTCGCCGGCGTCACCGGTCTCAAGGTTGCCCAGGCACCCCAGTTCGCCCTCCACCGTCACGCCCACCCGGTGGGCCATGTCCACCACCTTGCGCGTGACATCGACGTTGTAGTCGAAGCTTGCGGGGGTCTTGCCGTCTTCCATCAGCGAGCCATCCATCATGACCGAGCCGAATCCGAGGTCGATCGCACCCTGGCAGACCTTGGGGCTGGTGCCGTGGTCCTGGTGCATCACCAGCGGAATGTGCGGGTAGGCCTCGGTGGCCGCCTGGATCAGGTGCTTGATGAAGCTCTCGCCGGCGTACTTGCGTGCGCCCGCGCTGGCCTGCAGGATGACCGGCGCGCCCACCTCGGCCGCAGCGGTCATCACCGCCTGCACCTGTTCGAGGTTGTTGACGTTGAAGGCCGGGATGCCATAGCCGTTTTCAGCGGCATGGTCGAGCAACTGGCGCATCGAGACGAGGGGCATGGCGTGATCCTGTGGGAAATCGTTGGGGGCTGCAGCATCAAATTTTATCGCTCGGGGCTTGAACCAGCGCACGCGGCAGGCTGAGCTCCCAGGCCTGGGACTGGCCGTGGGGCGCTTCGACCCGCCGCATGCGCCCGCCATGCAGCTCGGCCACGCGTTCGATCAGTTGGTGGCCCAGGCCGAGACCGGCGACAGAAGTCGGCCCAAGCACGGCCCCTTCGCCTGGACCGCCGGCTTCCACGCCAGCGCTGTTGCGCGCCTGCACGTCCTGGGCCACTCTCAGGATCAACCCACCGGGGTGGTCGTCCAGCAACTGCACGCGCACCTGCCCTCTGGCCGGGCCGTGGGCCAAGGCGTTCTCGACCAGGTTGAACAGCGCTTGCTCGAGCAGCACCTCATGCCCCTGCACCCAGCACGCCCCTTCCGGCAGAAGCAGTTGCAGGCGCTCGGCCGGAAAGTGACGGCGTCGAACGCCGTCGTTGATCACACGGCGCACCAGGCTTGGCACATCAACGGGCCGGGCCTCCTCCGACAGCGCCGTCCGGTTCGCGCGGGCCAGGGCCAGCACCTGGGACAACACCTCGCCACTGCGCTGGGCGTCGCGGGCAATCTGCGCCAGCATGCACTGGCGTTCGGCTTCCGGCAGGGGGCCTTGCAGTGCCTGGGCCTGGAAACTGATGGCAGCCAAGGGCGTGCGCAACTCGTGGGCCAATTGGTCCGCCAGGCGTTTCTCTCGCGCCAGTCGTGCGGTCTGCTCGCCCACCAGGGTGTTGATGGCCTGTTCGATGGACTGCAGTTCCCGCAGATGCGGCACGGCCGCCAGGGTCTGCCCGTGGGCCACGTCCAGTGCAGCCACCCGGCGGGACAATTCGCCCAATCCCGAGAGCCCCTGGTGGATGGCCCAGGCCAGCATCAACACCACCACCGGTATGAGCCACAGGCCGGGCTCGGCCACCTGGCCTGCGATGTCGTGGGCCAGCTCGCGCCGCTCGTCGTGGCTGAGCAGGACCATGACCAGACGCTCGCGCCCGCTGCTCCATTGGGCATAGGCACGCCAGCGCTGGGGCGGGTTGCCCAGCACCAGGTCGGCATACCCGGCCTGCCCGGTGAACACAGGCGGCGATGCGCCGCCCACGTGCGCCTGCACCTGGCCATTGGCCGTCCAGACCACCACACTCAGCGACTGCTGGTAGTCGTGCGCGCGAAGGTCATTGCGCTCGCCCCCGGCAGGGCCAGGGATCGCACGGGCAAAGCGCAGGTCCTCTTGACTGAGCAGCAAGGCCGCTGCACTCGCCAATTGACCATCGGTGAGCTCGTCGGCCTCATGCAGGCCGGTGGCGTAGCCCGCGGCCATGAACGCCGCCCACACCAGCAACAGGGCGGCCAGGGCCCAGGCCAGCAACCGGTGCTCCAGCGACGGTGCGGTTTTCATGGCGCCGCCAATGCGTAGCCCACGCCTCGGCGTGTCTCGATGATGTCGGGCCCCAGCTTGCGTCGAAGGTGGTGCACATGAACCTCCAGCGCGTTGCTGGCCACCTCCTCGCCCCAGCCGTAGACACGCTCTTGCAGGTGCTCGCGTGTGAGCACGCGGCCGCCCGCCTGCAACAGGGTCAGCAGCAACGTGTATTCGCGCGGGCTCAAATCAATCGGGGTGCCCGCCCGTGTCACGCGACGCGCCACCGGGTCGATGTCCACGTCGCGCCAAGCCATGTGTGACTGAGCCCGCCCCGCCATGCGCCGCAACACCGCATGGATACGCGCCTGCAACTCGTCGATGTCGAAAGGTTTGACCAGGTAGTCGTCCGCACCCTGGTTGAGCCCGGCAATGCGCTCGCCGATGTCGTCGCGCGCCGTGAGGATGATCACCGGCAGATCACGCGGCGGACGCTTGGCCGCGGCACCCGTGCCGGTGCCCGCACCTTGCCGCAGCCGCGCCAGCAGTTCGAGGCCGTCGCCATCCGGCAGGCCCAGGTCGAGCAGCAGCAAGTCCCAATCGTGCAGCGACAGCGCGGTCCGGCCTTGTTCCAGGCTGCGCACACCGTCCGCCACGTGCCCGCGTTGGCGCAGCATGGCCAGCAAGCCCTGTGCAATGCCGATGTCGTCTTCGATGAGGAGGATGCGCATGCAAGGTCGGATCGGCCGGACAAGGGCAAACCGGCACGACGACGCCTTGCCTTAAGCCTGCCTTAATCTGGCTTGCGCACATTGTCGGGCATGCTTCGATCGATACCCAAACGCCTGCTGCGCCTGCCGGCGGTCAATCCCCTCTGGCTCGTCCTGGGCGCCGGTCTCTGGCTCGCCGGTCTGCCCAACACCGCCTTGTGGCAGGCCCTGACCAGCGCGCCAATCAGGCAGGCCGGTGGCTGGGCGGTGGCTGCGGTGCTGTTTGTGGTGATCGTTGCGACGTGTGTCGTGCTGGTCGCGCCCCTGGCGTACACGCGGTGGGTGCGACCGGTGCTGGCGCTGCTGCTGGTGTTGGCATCCTTGCTGTGCCATTTCATGACGGCCTACGGCGTGGTGATCGATCCACTGATGGTAGACAACGCCCTGCAGACCGATTGGCGCGAATCGATGGATCTGGTCGGATGGCGACTGTTGTGGGTGGTCGGTGTGTTGGGGGTGTTTCCGGCCTGGCTGCTGTGGAAGGTCCCGCTGCGCCAGGTGGGCCTGGCGCGCCAGACCCTGACCAATGCGCTGGCCGCGTTTGTGGCCCTGGCGGTCATGGCGGCTGTGGTGCTGCTGGGATTCCAGCCTTTTTCGTCCCTGATGCGCAACGAAACGGCCCTGCGTTATCTGATCAATCCCTACAACGGCTTGTGGGGTGCAGCGCGCCAGGTCGTGCGGTCTGCCCAGGCCCGCGAACTGCCCTTGCTGGCCGTGGGGCGGGATGCGCACCTGGCCCGACAGCCGGTGAGCGCCAAACGCCCAGGTGTCCCCCTGATTGTGCTGGTGGTGGGCGAGACGGCACGCAGCGACCACTTCGGCGTGAACGGCTACGCGCGCGACACCACGCCCCAACTGGCGCGCCTGAGCGCCGATGCGGGCTGGGCGAGCTACCGAAACGTTGAATCGTGTGGCACCAACACCGCGATTTCGCTGCCGTGCATGTTCTCGCACCGCGGTCGGGCCGGACAGGGCGATGTGCGCGGTCCCGAGGAAAACCTGCTGGACGTCCTGACCCATGCCGGACTTGCCGTGGCCTGGATCGACAACCAGTCGGGTTGCAAGGGTGTCTGCGACCGCGTACCCAGCACCTTCACCCGCGATGCGGCCGTGCCGGACCTGTGTGGTCCCGACACCGATGGCTGTCCGGACGAAATCATGTTGCGCGAGTTGCCATCACGCCTGCAAGCCCTGGACCCCGGTCGACGCCGCAACGGCGTGGTGATGGTCATGCACCAGATGGGCGGGCACGGCCCGGCCTACCACCTGCGAAGCCCGAAAGCACACAAGCGCTTCCTGCCCGAGTGCAAGAGTCCACACCTGTCTCAGTGCGACCGCTCGGCGCTGATCAACGCCTACGACAACAGCATCGCGTACACCGACCATTTTCTCGGATCCTTGCAAAAGGAGCTTGCGGCGAGCACCCAGTGGTCTTCAATTGCTATTCTTTATGTAGCCGATCATGGTGAATCGCTGGGTGAGCGCGGCATCTTCCTGCACGGACTGCCGCGCGCCGTGGCACCGCGCGAGCAATTGCACGTGCCGTGGATCCATTGGCTGAGCGCGCAGTTCCTGCAAGACAACCAGCTGGACGCCAGCTGCCTGCGCGCTCGCGTCGGTGTGGCGCTTGGCCACGACCACTACTTTCACACCGTGCTGGGCCTGGCCGGGGTACAGACCGAGCTCTACCGCCGCGATCTGGACGCCTACGCGCCCTGCCGCCCGGCAACACCGGGCGCTCTGCTGGCACGCGCGGGCACAGCGCCGACGCCGACGCCATGACGGTGCCGGCGGGGTCGGGCATGCTGGCAGGCATGCCTGCGGTCGGCGGGGCGAGGGGGACAAGGCGCTTCTTCAGCGGGGGAGGCATCGCCCTGTTTCTCGGTTTGCTGGGTGTCCTGCTCTGGGATGCCAGCCCAGGGGACCTGGCCCTGGCGCGGTGGATGGCCGATGCCAACGGTTTTGCCTGGCGGCGCAACCCGCTGTTCATCACATGGACACACGAATTGCCGCGCGCCGTCGCCCTGGTGCTGTTGGTCTGGATCTGTGCAGGTCTTGCCTACCCAACGGGCTGCCTGCTGCGCCTTTCCAGGCGCGATCGGGGTGTGTTGGCACTGGCGGTTCTGATTGCCATGGCCTTGCCAGGCACCCTCAAGCAATGGAGCCTGACCAGTTGCCCTTGGGACCTCGCCCCTTTTGGCGGCATGGCGCGCTACGTAAGCCATTGGCAATGGGGCACGGCCGACGGCGGCAGTGGGCATTGCTTTCCGGCGGGTCACGCGGCAGCAGGTTATGCCTTCATCGGGGGTTGGTTCGTGTTCCGGGCATCGGCGCCTTCCATCGCGCGGCGCTGGTTGGTGTTGTCGCTGGTGGCGGGCACGCTGCTGGGTCTGGCCCAACAATGGCGCGGTGCGCATTTCATGAGCCACACGCTGTGGACGGCGTGGCTGTCCGCCGCTGCGGGCCTCGCAATCCACGCGACTGCACGCCGCCTATGAAACCCGGCAGATCTTGAGCATGTTGGTGCCACCGGGGGCGCCCATCGGCTCCCCGCATGTGATGGCATAGACATCACCGCTTTGCACGATGCCGCGGCGCTTGAGGTGCTCCTCGGCCTGCAGCAAGGCCGCGTCGCGGTCGCTGCTGGCATCGATGAGCAAGGGACGGACATTGCGGTACAGCGCCATCTTGCGCTGCGTGGCCACGCGCGGTGTCATCGCGTAGATGGGCACGTGGATGCGGTGGCGGCTCATCCACAGCGCGGCCGACCCGCTTTCGGTCAGGGCCACGATGGCCTTGGCGCCCAGGTGGTGCGCCGTGAACAGCGCACCCATGGCAATGGCCTGATCGATGCGTCCAAAGGTCTGGCCCGTGAAGTCCGCGTCCAGTTCGACATGCTCGGCCCCTTCGGCCGCCAGGCAGATCGCTGCCATCTCCTTGACGGTTTCCAGTGGGTATTTGCCCGCTGCGGTCTCGGCGCTGAGCATGACAGCGTCGGTGCCATCG
>CAYNWR010000195.1:0-5671 GCA_964400915.1 uncultured Burkholderiaceae bacterium | reverse complement strand
GACGCCGTGATCATTCTCGACCCCGTCAACCTGCCCGTCATCCAGAACGCACTGATCAAAGGGGGTGTCAACTGGATCGGCGGCAACTGCACGGTCAGCTGCATGCTTGTGGGCGTCGGCGCGCTTTACAAGGCCGGGCTCGTTGAATGGATGACCAGCATGACCTACCAGGCCGCTTCAGGGGGCGGTGCCCAGCACATGCGTGAGTTGCTCACGCAGTTCGGCACGCTCATCGCCGACGTCAAGGCCTTGCTGGACGATCCGCGATCGGCCATCCTGGAAATCGATCGCAAGGTGCTGGCCCGCCAGCATCAGCTGGGCCCGGAAGAAACGGCGCATTTTGGCGTGCCCCTGGCGGGATCGCTGATCCCCTGGATCGACAAGGATCTGGGCCTGGGCAAACAAGCGGGTGACGAGGGCTGGGGCGTAAGCCGCGAGGAGTGGAAGGCCGGCGCCGAGACCAACAAGATCCTGGGCCAGGGCCCGGGGTTCGATGCGCCTGCGGTTCCGGTGGACGGCATCTGTGTGCGAGTGGGTGCCATGCGCTGCCACAGCCAGGCCTTGAGCTTCAAGCTCAAGCGCGACGTGCCTTTGGCTGACATCGAAGCCCTGATCGCTGCGGACAACGCCTGGGTCAAGGTGGTGCCCAACACCCGCGAAGCCAGCGTTCGCGACCTCACGCCGGTGGCGGTTACCGGAACCCTGGACATCCCCGTGGGCCGCCTGCGCAAACTGGCGATGGGCCCCGAGTACCTGGGCGCCTTTACGATTGGTGACCAATTGCTCTGGGGTGCTGCCGAACCGCTGCGGCGCATGCTGCGCCTGCTGGTTCAGGCCTGATCGGCAGACCGGCGCGCGCAGCAGCGGCCGGCGCTATTGCTTTGGGAGCAAGCCGCACAGCAAGGACGCTCGCTGCGTTGTCGATTGACAACAAAAAAGGAGCGCAAGGGCGCGATCCCGTGAACAATGCCAATGATGAGGCATTGCCTGAGCTTGCCCACGTAAGACATTGATGCTAAGGTGCTTTTTCGCACCGAACCCTTTCCGGATCGAGCCGACATGCCCATCAAAGCAAAGTCAGGCGATTCTTCCGCCCAAAACAAGAGCTTGATCCAAGCCAGGCGGTTGGATCGTCACGTGTTGTCCCTAGCCGCATCGGCGGCGCTAGCCGTGGGCCTGCTCGGCCACCACGATGCACAGGCCTTGGCACTGGGACGGCTCACCGTCCAATCGGCACTGGGTGAGCCGCTGCGTGCCGAAATCGAAATCCCGGACATCAACCAGGCCGAGGCCGACAGCCTGCGCGCGGTGACCGCACCCGCCAGCGTGTTTCGTGCCCAGGGGGTTGAGTTCAACCCCCTGCTGAGCAATGTGACGGTTGCGCTGAGCCGACGTCCCGACGGCCGCTATGTGCTGCGCCTGAGCAGCAGCAACCCGGTCAACGATCCCTTCATCGATTTCATCCTGGAGGCCAGTTGGGCCTCGGGCCGCATCGTGCGCGACTACACGATGCTTTTCGACCCGCCGGCGACGCCGCCGCCTGCCCCCACCCGCGCCCAACAGGCAGAAGTGGTGACACCGGCCGCGCCGCCCCCCGCACCAGCGGTGACCGCTGCTGCGTTGCCACCCCTGCCTCCCGTGGTCACGGCTCCCCCGTCAACCACCAGGGCGACCGCGGCGCAACGACGTGCCGCCCCAGCGCCCGACACCGCCGCGGGGCCCAATGCCGGCGCTGGTCAGGTCACCGTGCGCGCTGGCGACACGGCCAGCCGCATCGCTGGACAAGTCAAGCCGGCCGGCGTTTCACTGGATCAGATGCTGGTTGCCCTGCTGGGTGCCAATCCCGACGCCTTCATTGGCAACAATGTCAACCGCATTCGGGCCGGCGCGGTGCTCAACGTGCCCGATGCGGCCGCCGCGACGGCCAATACACCTGAACAGGCCAGCGGCATCATTGCCGCCCAGGCCCGCGATTTCAACGATTTCCGGCGCCGTCTGGCCGGTGCGGCGCCCGAAGTGGGTGTCGCTGATGCCCAGCGCAGCGTCACCGGCCGGGTTCAGGCCCAGGTTCAGGAACGCAAACCCGCAGCGGCAACACCCGATCGCCTGACCTTGTCCAAAGGTGCGGTCGGTGCCGCATCGGCTGCCGATCGGGTTGCCCAGGAAGGGCGCGCGCGCGATTCACAAAACCGCGCGGGTGAACTGGAGCGCAACATCGCCGAGCTTGACCGTGTGCGTCAGGCCGCTGGCGCTTCGCCTGCCAGCTCTGCGGCATCGGCTGCTGCGCCCACCCTGGCCGTGCCTGCGCCCGCCACCCCTGTCAGTGCCCCGGCCCCTGCAGCCAGCCCACTGCCTGCCGCTGCGCCCGCAGCGCCAGCAGCTGCGGTCCCCGCCTCGCGCCCGGCATCACGGCCGGCGGTGGCGCCCGCACCGCCTCCGCCGGAGCCCAGTTTTGTCGACGAGTTGATGGAGAACCCGTTGGTGCCCGCTGCGGCCGGGGGGCTGGTGGCTGTGCTGGCCGGCTTGGGGCTTTGGCGCCTGCGCAAACGCCGCGGCACCAACAAGGAAGCCGACAGTTCCTTCCTGGAAAGCAAGCTGCAGCCCGATTCGTTCTTTGGTGCCAGCGGCGGCCAGCGCGTCGACACCAACAGCAACGACACCAACGCCGCAGGCGCCTCGTCCCTGGCCTATTCGCCCAGCCAGCTCGATGCCGCCGGCGATGTCGATCCGGTCGCCGAGGCCGACGTGTACCTGGCCTATGGGCGGGATCTGCAGGCCGAAGAAATTCTCAAGGAAGCCCTCAAGACCAATCCGACGCGCCTGGCCATTCACGCCAAGTTGCTTGAAATCTACGCCAAGCGCAAAGACATCACCGCCTTTACCGCGATCGCAGCGGACGCGTATCGGGTGTCGGGCGCCAAGGGCGCCGAGTGGGAGCGCATGGCCGAGCTTGGTCGCGAGATCGATCCGTCCAATCCGATGTACCAGTCTGGTTCGGTACCCTCCAGTCCGGCAGCGCTGGCACCGGCCGCCGGTGTTGGTGCTGCCGCCGCCGCAGCTGCGGCGCGGGATGTCGACGTCGACCTCGACCTGGACTTTTCCGCTGCGCCCACGGAACCACCTGACAGCGAACCCACCCTGACCGAGCCACCCGCAGCCGCAGCAACAACGGCCATGATCGAGGTGCCCGATCTCGATCTGCCTTCCGAACCCGCTGCGGCGCCCGAGCCAGCGGCGCCGGCCGACATGCCGAGCCTGGATCTCGATTTCGAAGCGCCAGCGCCAGCACCCGAGCCGATGGCCGCTGCACCGCAGGCGCCGCCAACACCAGAGCTGACCGGCAACGAAATTGATTTCTCGCTCGACCTCAACCCACCCGAGCCCGCGCCCCCACCACCGGCCCCGGTAGCACCCTCCCCCGCGGCCGAGGCCAGTGCGCCCGGCGAGAACATGATCGAGTTCGATCTGGGCTCAATGACCCTCGATCTCGATGCATCCACACCGGCCCATGCGCCAGAGCCGGCCGCCGCGGTTGCGCCCGACCTGGACATCGCGCCCGACGATCCCTTGGCGACCAAACTGGCGCTTGCCGAGGAATTCAACGCCATCGGTGACTCCGATGGTGCGCGTGCACTCATCGAAGAGGTGCTCGCCGAAGCCAGCGGCGCCGTCAAGGCCCGCGCTCAGAAGATGCTGGAGAGCCTCATCTGAACAAGGGCGACTCTGTGCCCGCGCACACGCGTTGGGCGCTCGGTCTGAGCTACGTCGGAAGCGCTTACCAGGGCTGGCAGAGCCAGGCCTCAGGGCGTGGCGTTCAGGATGTGGTCGAACCGGCCCTGTCCACGTTTGCCGCTCACCCTGTGCGCTGTGTGTGTGCCGGCCGCACCGACGCGGGTGTCCACGCGCTGATGCAGGTGATTCATTTCGACACGGATACGCAGCGCCTGCCGTTTTCCTGGGTCCGGGGCGTCAACCGCTACCTGCCACCCGACATTGCCATCGCCTGGGCCCAGGAGGTTCCGGGCGATTTTCACGCCCGCGCCTGCGCCACCGGGCGTCGCTACAGCTACGTCCTGTTGGAGTCGCCCGTTCGACCGGGGATCGAGGCGGGCCGCGCCGGCTGGGTGTTTCGCCCCCTGGACGAAGCGGCGATGCAAGCGGGCGCCCAACACCTGATGGGCGCGCACGATTTCACGTCGTTTCGTGCCGCCGAGTGCCAGGCACCGTCACCGGTCAAGCATCTGCGGCGACTGGACATCCGAAGGCGCGGTGCGTACTGGCGTTTCGATTTCGAGGCGGACGCCTTTTTGCACCACATGATCCGCAACATCATGGGCTGCCTGGTGATGATCGGACAGGGCACCCGGCCGCCAGGGTGGATGGCGCAGGTTCGCGATGCGCGCGACCGGCGCGTTGCGGCGCCGACCTTCAGCGCCAATGGCCTGTATTTCGCCGGCCCGTTGTATGCGCAAAGCTGGGGCCTGCCCGAGCGCACACCCGCCTATGATTGGTTGCCGTGATTCGAACACGCATCAAGATCTGTGGACTGACCCGGGAGCAGGACGTCGACGCCGCCGTGGACGCTGGTGCCGATGCGATCGGTTTTGTTCGTTACCCGCCCAGTCCGCGCTTTGTGACGATCGAGCGGGCGGTTGCCCTGGCACAGCGATTGCCCGCCTTCGTCACGCCGGTGCTGTTGTACGTCAACGAGGATACTTCAAATATCGTAGCAAACTTGCAAGCATTGCCGATCGCAATGCCTCAGTTTCATGGAGATGAGACACCTGAAGCGTGTCTGGCGGCCACAGCGGGTGGCCAGCGCGCTTACATGCGTGCTGCGCGCATTCCCATGGCTGGCACGGCGCCGGTGTTCGACCTCGTAGAATTCGCCCACACCCACCGCCGCGCCCATGCAATCCTTCTGGATGCACATGTGGACGGTTACGGCGGCGGAGGCAAGGCATTCAATTGGTCACTTCTGCCAACAAGCGTCGACGCTCACCTCGTTTTGTCTGGTGGACTCACACCTGCAAACGTGATCGATGGCATCAAAGCCGTCCGGGGACGGGGTCGCTCCCTGGCCGTTGACGTCAGTACCGGCGTCGAATCGGCCAAGGGCATCAAGGACCCAGCCCGCATGCGTGATTTTGTCGCCGCCGTGCGCGCGGCCGATGGCCTGAACCCCTAGTGCCGTCGGGGCGCCGCGTTCTGCGGATCCCCATGTTTCTCCTGGCGCGGCTCCGATATCAGGTGCCCGCCCCGAAAGTTTCCGATGATCAACAACAGCCCCTTCCAGCCTGACGAGCACGGCCATTTTGGTGTGTACGGCGGCAGTTTCGTCAGCGAGACTCTGACCCACGCCATCGAGCAATTGCGCGAAGCCTGGGCACGCTACCGCGACGACCCGGCCTTTCAGGCCGAGTACGACATGGAGCTGGCCCACTTCGTCGGGCGACCCTCGCCGATCTACCACGCTGCGCGCATGAGTCGCGAGGTCGGCGGCGCGCAGATCTATCTCAAGCGCGAAGATCTCAACCACACGGGTGCCCACAAGATCAACAACGTCATCGGTCAGGCCATGCTGGCCCGGCGCATGGGCAAGCCGCGGGTGATCGCTGAAACCGGTGCGGGCCAGCATGGAGTGGCCACCGCAACCATCTGCGCGCGCTAC
>CAYNWR010000194.1:0-5702 GCA_964400915.1 uncultured Burkholderiaceae bacterium | reverse complement strand
GGCGCAGTCCGTGAGCGCCTGGCGTGCCCGATAAGCCCGCCACGCGTTCCGGCCCCGCGGGCAATGCGCCACCGAGCGCCTCTGCGCTGGCGCGGCCCTCTTTTCCGGCGCGGCTGCCTTCGTCGGTCCTGCACGCGGCTTCTTCAAGAAGGATAGCGTCCGGTGACCTACGGACGCCCGCCACGGTCCAAAACAGTTCAACAATGCGCCCAAACGCAGGGCAGGAGCCTGTCGGGCAGGGTTTTGGCTTCAATGCGCCGGCCTTGCAAGCCCGGCTGGTTGCGCAGCTGCGATCACAGGGCATCGGCAACGAAGCGGTGCTGGGCGCCATCGGTGGTGTCGAACGGCATCGCTTTCTGGATACGGCACTGGCAACCCAGGCCTATGAAGACACCAGCCTTCCGATCGGTTTTGAGCAGACCATTTCCAAGCCCAGCGTGGTCGCACGCATGCTCGAGCTCTTGTGCGAGGCGCCGTGTGCCCGTGCGCAGGGTTTGGGGCGGGTGCTTGAAGTGGGAACGGGCTGTGGCTACCAGGCGGCCTTGCTCGCCAGGATCGCTGCCGAGGTCTACAGCATCGAGCGCGTGCGCGGCCTGCACGAAAAAGCCCGCACCCATCTGCGTGGCATGCGTCTGTCCAATCTGCACCTGATCTTTGGCGACGGCATGCCCGGTTATCCCAAAGGGGCGCCCTTTGCGGGCATTGTTTCGGCGGCAGGCGGCGAGACCATTCCCCAGGCCTGGCTGGAGCAACTGGCCGTGGGGGCGCGGCTGATCGCACCGACCGTGATTGCTTCGCGTGCCGATGGCAGCGATGCCCGGCAGTGTCTGGTTCTGGTCGAGCGGCAAGCCAGTGGCTACACACGGCAGGTGCTCGATGCCGTACGGTTCG
The DNA here is from genome assembly GCA_964400915.1 of uncultured Burkholderiaceae bacterium. Classification (GTDB taxonomy): domain Bacteria; phylum Pseudomonadota; class Gammaproteobacteria; order Burkholderiales; family Burkholderiaceae_C; genus CAYNWR01. Next base: position 4,811 of record CAYNWR010000194.1, on the reverse strand, counting down.
TCCCCCTAAAATCGGGACTCGCATGAACAAACCCATTCAATGGCAACGCATCGCGCTGTGCGGCGCCCTGCTGTGCGCCCTGTTCGTGGCCGCCTGCTCGTCGCCGCCGCGCGACCCGCGGCGCGTGCCTGTGGAAGATCGCGGCACGGCTGTTTCGGCGCCGTCGGCTGCAGCGGCCGCCGGTGTTGCTCCCCCCGCGGCAGGCGCGCCAGGCTCGGGTGTCGGCCTGCCGTCGGCGCCCGCTCCGGTTGCCGTGGCCCCTCGGGCGGGTGTGCAGCCGGCCGGTCAGGAGAACGCCGGGCGGGCCGGGTACTACACCGTCAAGCCGGGTGACACGCTCATCCGCATCGGCCTGGACACCGGGCAGAACTGGCGCGACATCGCCCGCTGGAACCAGCTGGACAACCCCAATGTGATCGAGGTCGGGCAGGTGCTGCGCGTGACCCCACCGGGTGCAGCGGCACCCCTTGAGAGTGGGGGTGTCGTGGCCCGCCCGATTCCCGCACCGGCCGGTGCGCCTGTTGCGTCGAGTTTGCCCCCGCTGGCTGGGGCGTCGCCACAGCCGGCAGCGCCCGCGGCCAGCACCGTGGCAAGCCCGCCCAGCACCACGGCCGTGACCACAGCGGGCACAGCGGTCGGTGCCGCATCTGCAGCGTCTGCGCCAGCGGGTGCGCCGGCCGCACCGATTGCAGCGGCCCGACCGCCGGCCACCGCGCCCGATGACGACCTGGCCTTTATCTGGCCCGCGGCGGGGCAGGTGGTGGCGGGCTTTGACGAGGCGCGCAACAAAGGGCTTGACATCGCGGGCCGTGCTGGCGAGCCGGTGGTGGCAGCGGCCGATGGGCGTGTGGTCTATGCAGGCGCCGGCCTTCGTGGCTATGGCAACCTGGTCATCGTGAAACACAACAACACCTACCTGACGGCCTATGCGCACAACCAGACCCTGCTGGTCAAGGAGGATCAGACCGTGCGCCGCGGACAGAAAATCGCCGAGATGGGTAGCAGCGATGCCGACCGCGTGAAGTTGCACTTCGAGATTCGGCGGCAGGGCAAGCCGGTCGACCCCGCCCGATACCTGCCCGAGCGATGAGCCGCCGAACCCGGGCGGTGGCTGGCGCCGGGGCGGCGCCGGCGGGATGGGACTGGCTCGCAATTCCCCATTCTCCAGGCGGACCTGCAGAACCCATCGACGACGGCGTCAGCAAAGATGGCGGCGGCGAAATCAGTCCGTGGCTCGATGTCGAATCCATGGATATTGATGGCCAGGGGGTTGCGCGGCGCGCCGATGGCAAGGTCGTCTTTATTGAAGGGGCCTTGCCCACCGAGCGGGTACAGGTGCACATCCTGCGCGGCAAGAAGCAGTGGGAGCAGGGCGTTGCGACACGGATCGACCGCGAATCCTCGCAGCGCGTGGTGCCGGGCTGCCCGCACTTCGGACTGCACCATGGGGCCTGCGGCGGCTGCAAGGTTCAGCACGCGCACCCGGCCCTGCAGGTCGCCGTCAAGCAGCGGGTGTTGGAGGACAACCTGCAACACCTGGCCAAGGTGCGCGCCGAGGTGTGGCTGCCACCCATTGTCGGCCCGGCGTGGGGCTATCGGCAACGCGCCCGCTGGTCGATTCGTTATGTACAAAAGCGTGGTGAAGCCCTGGTCGGGTTTCACGAACGCAAAAGCCGCTACATCGCCGACACCCGGGTCTGCCCGGTGTTGCCGCCGGATGTCGAATGCCTGTTGATGCCGCTGCGTTTGTTGATCGGGTCGCTGGACGCCCGCGAGACCTGCCCTCAGATCGAGGTGGCCGGTGGCGTCGATGTGCGCGATCCAGGCACGCGCGTGGTGGCGCTGGTGCTGCGCCACCTGCAAGCCTTGAGCGATGCCGATCAAGAACGCCTGCGGGCCTTTGCGCGGGAACATCCCCAGGTGCAATGGTGGCTGCAGCCCAAGGGGCCAGACTCGGCGGCATTGATGGAATCCGGCGAGCCGCGCCGCCTGGCCTATGAGTTGCCGGAGTTCGGTGTGCGAATGCCCTTTCGGCCCACGGAATTCACGCAGGTCAATGCGCAGATCAACGCCGTTCTGGTCTCGCGTGCCCTTCGCTTGCTCGATGTGCAGCCGGGTGATCGGGTCATCGACTGGTTTTGCGGCATTGGCAACTTCAGCCTGCCACTGGCGCGCCTGGCGGCGCAGGTCGTCGGCTTTGAGGGCAGCGCCGCCCTGGTGGCGCGCGCGCGTGCCAACTTTGAAGAAAACAAGGTGTCAGCGGGTACCCATTCTAGTTGGGGTGCTATGGATTTTGAAGAAACGGATTTGTTCGAATGGACGGCCGAACGCCTGGCCTCCTTGGGCAAGGCCCAGCGCTGGCTGATCGATCCACCGCGCGAGGGTGCGTTTGCACTCAGCAAGGCGCTGGCCGAGCTGGTCGAAGGGGCCGGTGATCCAGCGCAGGTGCCACCCGATTGGTCGCCTCCGCGTCGCATCGTCTATGTGAGCTGCAACCCGGCCACGCTGGCGCGCGACGCGGGCTTGCTGGTGCATCGGGCTGGCTATCGCTTGTTGTCGGCCGGCGTGGTCAACATGTTTCCGCACACCGCACACGTCGAAAGTGTGGCCGTGTTCGAGCGGCCCTGAGCCGCGGGCGCGTCAGGTTTTCGTGCCGGCGCGCTTGGGCTCCGTCGCGGTGCCCTTGTCTTTGGAAGCCGAGGCCGGTTTCACCGGTTCGGAAATGATCTCTTCCTTCTCGGTGCTCGCAGTGGTCTTTTGACCTTCGATCTTGTTCTCGCGCATATAGGCGTCCATTTCCTTCCAGCCCGCAAACACCGCGGCCTTTTGCGCCTTGGGGTTGAGGACATAGCAGTCTTCGACGCCTCGCAGCGCGTGACGGCAGGCACCGCCGATGGCACGGCTTTCGGCCTCGCGCGCGACCACCTTGGGATCGGGCCAGACGCCGGGAATCTCACATCCCGACAGCAAGGCGGCAGCGCCGAGTGCTGCAAGAACACCCGGCCGCCACCTTGCTTGCGTCACTGCTGCCATGCTTGAGTATCGGCAGGGCCGCTGGAAAGTTGAGGGCATCGCGCCCGACAAGCCCGGTGTCGGTGTTGCCACAGGGCCTGCGCTCGGCGCCTAGTCGCGCTCGCCGCCGGCAAGTCCCAGCAAGGCCAGCAGGCTCTGGAACACGTTGAAGACGTCCAGGTACAAGGCCAAGGTCGCGCTGATGTAGTTCGTCTCACCGCCATCCAGGATCTGCTTGATGTCGTAGAGCATGTAGGCGCTGAAGATGCCGATGGCCAGGGTGGAGATCACCATCATGAGCGCCGTCGACCCCACGAAGATGTTGACCACAGCAGCCACCAGGATGACGATGGCGCCGACAAACAGCCACTTGCCCATGCCCGACAGATCACGCTTGATGACGGTGGCCAGGCTGGCCATTGCAAAAAAGACGCCTGCGGTACCGCCAAAGGCGAGCATCACCAGACTGCCGCCGTTCTTGAAGCCCAGCACCGAGGCGATCAGGCGCGACAGCATCAAGCCCATGAAGAACGTGAAGGCCAGCAGCACGGCAACGCCGGCGCTGGAGTTCTTGGTTTTCTCGATGGCAAACATGAAGGCGAAGGCGCCGCCCAGAAACAGGATGGCGCTCATGCCCACCCCCAGCGAGGCGACGATGCCCGTGCTGACACCCACCCAAGCGCCCAGCACCGTGGGCAGCATGCTCAGGGCCAGCAGCCAATAGGTGTTGCGCAACACGCGGTTGCGCTGCGCGGCGGGAAGACCAAGGCCGTAGTCGGCGGTTTGGACGTGTTCACTCATGGTTTCGACTCCTGTTGCAAGACCTGCAGGCTGCAAGTTGCGGGCATTCTAGGAGGCTTCAAGACCATCGCGGCCAATGTGCACCTTCTTGTACGGGATTTCTGAAAGCAGGGGCTATCAGTAAGGCAAAGGCATGGTTGCCTGCGGCGATACTCAAAGCTTCACAGCCCTCGTCGCCGCCAACCACCATGCGAACCCAAGCCGTTCTTGAACTCTCCGATCTCAAGCGCATCGCGGCAGCGGCCGAAGCCGAGGCCCTGCGCAACAACTGGGCGGTGAGCATTGCCATCGTGGATGCCGGCGGTCACCTGCTGTGGTGCCAGCGCCTGGACGGTGCGGCGCCCCACACCGCGCACTTTGCGCCCGCCAAGGCCCACGCAGCGGCCACCAGCAAGCGCGAAAGCGGCTACCTCGAAGCCATGATCAATGAAGGCCGCACGGCATTCCTGAGTGCGCCGTTTCTACAGGGCATGCTCGAAGGCGGGGTTCCGATCGTCAAGGATGGCCAGGTGATTGGCGCCGTGGGCGTGAGCGGCGTGAAAGCGGCCGACGATGCCAAGGTGGCCCGCGCCGGGATCGCTGCGCTGGGGCTTTGACTCGCCGGCGCGCGGCGCCGCTTCAGTTCCGGGGTTCGGTGATGAACCCGATCTTGCGCAGTCCTGCACGCTGGGCATTGGCCATGGCCTGGGCCACGCGCTCATAGCGCACGGCGCGATCCCCGCGGATGTGCAGTTCGGGCTGGGGCGTGGCCGCCGCCGCCTGGCTCAGTTGCCGGGCAAGATCTTCATCAGACACCGCCGATTCGTTCCAGTAGTACCGGCCCTCGGCGTCAACCGCCAGGCGAACGATCTGCGGCTTGAGATCCTGCACCAGGTTGGTGGCGCGTGGCAGATCGATGTTGACGGCGTGCTTCATGACGGGCACGGTGATGATGAAGATGATGAGCAGCACCAGCATGACGTCCACCAGCGGCGTCATGTTGATCTCGTTCATCACCT
>CAYNWR010000193.1:0-5719 GCA_964400915.1 uncultured Burkholderiaceae bacterium | reverse complement strand
ACCCAGGCGGGCTGGATCAGCCAGGCCACACAGATGATGTCCCAGATCACCCAGCTGTAGGGCCGTTCGCGGTCGATGGTGGCGGGCCAGCCCAGCATGGGCCACAACGGGTTGTGGGTGAACAGATCGTGCAGGTGATCGCCAATCGCGCTGTGCCCGCGCACATGGTGTTCCATCTCCAACAGTGACAGGCGCAACTGTGCCCCCACGTGGTAGCCGGGCAAATAGACCAGCGGCACACCGCAGTCGAACAGGTGCTGGCTTGCAAACAGGTCCTGCTCGAGGTTGAAGCTGTGGTTGACCAGAGGCGCGTGCGAGGGGTAGCCGCTGGTCCAGACGACCACGATGCGATCGCGAATGTCGGGCGCCTGGATCAGCGCGCTGGCGATGTTGGTGACACAACCCAGGGCCAACACATACAGGGGCGGCCCGTCGACCGGCTGGGCGCGTGCCAGCTCCACCAGGTGGTCGGCCGCGGCACTGGGCACCGCCTGCCCGGGCGCGGCCTGGTAGCGCGTTGCACCGCGTCGCACCAGGCCCCGGTGCTGCGCCACGCAGTCCTCACCCATCAGCCCGATCACGCGCTGGATTTCATCGTGGCTGCGTTCCATGCCGACATCGGGCGGGTTGAAGGCCGCGCAATCGGGGGGCGCCTGGCGGTGGTCCGCGCGCCGATGCGCAAACGAGAAAGGCTCGGCGTGCAGGCCCACCACCTCCAGCACGTCGGGCCGCGCGAGAGCCCAGGCGATGGCGTAGGGGTCGTCGATCTCGTTGGCCGCGTCGGTGTCGATCACCACGCGGTGGCGGCCAGAAATCGGCTCCTGCAAGCGGCTCTTGTACCAAATGTCCGTGTAGCGAGCGTCGTTCATCATAGGTTTGCTATTGTTTTTGATAACAGGGTCGTTCCATCGCACGCGTGGCCCAAAGCGGGCGTTGGCTGCAGCGCACACCAGCGCGCCCAATCGGCCGGTTCGTCCACGTCCCACAGGGCAGGCAATTCCAGAGCCTGAATGCCCACGCGCTGCAGGCGTTCGCGCGTTTGGGCCAGCACACGCGGCGTGCTCCAGTCGATCTGCTCAAACGCAGCCAGCAACGGCCGGCGAAACCCGATGAGCACGTAGCCACCGTCCTCGGCCGGAATCAGGACCACATCGTGATGGATTAGCGCGTCGGCGGCGGCTTGCAGGTGCTCGGCCGTCAGCACCGGGCAATCGGTGCCGACAAGGATCAGGGGCTGGTTCCACTGGGGCCCGGTTGGCTTGCTTGCGGCCGGGGTTTGCTGGCCAGAGCGATCGTCCAAGGCAAAGTGGCGAGCCACCACCGCGCCCATGCGCGCACCCAGGTCGCCCGTCACCTGTGGCATCACGTTCACCCCAAAGCGCCGCGCCAGGGCACGAAAGGTGGGATGCCGGCCATCGGGCGCGCACCAGAGGCTGATGGCCCCGGTGCTGGCGGCACGGGCCGTGGCCCATGTGCGCAGGATGAAACCGCGCTGCGCCCGTGCGGCGCCGGACGCACCCAATGCCGGGATCAGTCGCGTCTTGGCCAAGCCTGCCACCGGCGCCTTGCCCAGGATGGCCACGGCCGCAGGCGCACGTGGCGCGTAGCCATAGCGGCGCGCAAGGTCGTGGGGATCTGCACCACGCCAGAAAGCCAGGCGCAGGCGCCACATGCCGACAATGGTCCTGAGCAGTCCATGCTGACGCCAACGCCGGCCCGAGGTCTGCACGCGCTCGCGCAGGCACGCCGGCGCGAGCCCTGCACGCCCGGCGCGCGCGCTCCACTCGATGTCCTCCATCAGCGCGATGGGGGCAAAGCCACCCAGGCGCTCAAAGACATCGCGCCGCACCCAGATGGCTTGGTCGCCCGTGGCCACACCCGACAGGCGCGAGCGCAAATTCATCATCCGAGCCACACAGGCAAGACCCGCACGCAAGCACACCGAGGCACCCGCGCCGGCGTCGATGTCGACGTCAAAGCGCCCCCAGGACGCGCCCGCTGCCATGGCCCCTTCAATGGCCCGCAGCGCTGGCGTCCCGTTGCCGGGCAGGCGTGTGTCCACATGCAGAAACAGCAAGACATCGGCCGGTCCTTGCGCAGCGCTGCGGGCATGCCAGGCCCCGGCGTTCATCTGGGAGGCCCGACCGCGAGGGGCGTGCAGCAGGTCATCGACCAGATGCGCCACATTGCGGGCGTGCGACCCATCCCCTTGCGCCGAGGCAGGCGGTGCGCCATCGACCACGATCAGGCGCACGCCCTGGGCGCGCAGGTCCTGCAGGGCACACAAGGCCTGAGCGAGGCCATCCCCTTCGCCCAGCGTCGGCAGGATGATCGCAAGCCTCACGCGCACCAGTCGCTCATGGAACACGGGTGCAGGTGTTGTTGCCGACAGGGGCGGGTGCCATGCGGGTGATGGCCTGCGCCAGGTCATCGAATTCGCGCAGCACCATCTGCACGGTGTCCGCTGCCAGGTAGTGATGAACCCGTTCGGACACATGCGCAATCAGGCCTGCGTCGCTGTTCTCGTGGGACCAATCCTCGCCTGCGGGAACGGCTTTGGCCTGGCTGTGGCTCAGGGCAAGCCACTTGGCGCACCAGGTGAGCGACCACAGCCACATCGCCTCACGCAGCGGCACCAGACTGGGCCACACCTGGGCCGCCAGCGGCCCGACCGCGTCGGCCCACGTCTGGTGGAAACCGACAATGGAATCGATGTCCAGGTGGGCGTGGGTTTCCAGGTCCCACGTGGTCGAGGTGTAGAGGGTGGCGTGGGCCAGGTCCAGCGCCGGGTAGCCGTAGCGGCATTTTTCAAGGTCCACCAGCACCGCACGTCCATTGGCCTCGACAATGAAATTGCCCGGATGGCCATCAAAGGCGATCAGACAGCGCGGTGGCCGCGCGGCCCGCTGCAATCCACGCTGCAAGCGGGCAAGCCCCGATTCGATGGCCGCGCGGGTGGCAGGCGCCAGCACCACGCTGCGGCCCACGTGCCACTGAGCCGCAATGTCCTCGTGCAAGGCGGCCAGCGGATCGGCCGGCGCCAGCAGCGGCGCCTGCGCAGCCGCCGCAGGCATGGGCAAGGCATGGATGGAGGCGAACGCCCGCGCCATGGCTGGCAGATCGCCCGGCAGGCGAGCCGGCCGGCCCTGGATCAATTCAACGACCAAGGCGCCCCAGGGCAGGTCGGTACCCGGCGCAAGCACGCCCCACAGGCGCGGTGTGTGGCCGCCCGTCGACGCGCGTTCAAAACACGCGCTTTGATAGGCCAGATTGGGTTCAGGGGCCAGGCCCATCTGGCTTTGTTTCGGGATGCGGGCCAGGCGTGGGCTGTCACCCAGTTGCACGTGGTCGTGTGCCAGCCCCTTGTCGGCAAGCGGTCGCAGCTCCTGCTCGGCCGCTGGATCGCCGATGGCGAGCAAGGCGCGGCGCAATCCGGCCATCAAGGCCTGCAGGTGTTGTGCATGGGTGAGCATGGACTGGCATTGTGCTCAAATGCCGCCCAGCGGTAACGCATTCCAACGGGAGACACCACAGATGAACCGACTTGCCGGGTGGCGCCGCATCGGCGCAGCGTGTGCGTTGGGTCTGACCATGACCCTGGCCCAAGCCCAAGGCATCGCGATCCGGGTGGCGAATCAGGGCGACGTGTTGTCCCTGGATCCGCATTCACTCAACGAAGCCGTTCAGCTGGCCTTTCTCAACAACGTGTTCGAGTCGCTGGTCACCCGCGACCGCGCCCTGTTGCTGGTGCCGTCGCTGGCCACCCAATGGCGTGCCGTCGGCCCCACCCTCTGGCGTTTTGATCTGCGCGCGGGGGTGCAATTTCACGATGGAACCGCCTTCAGCGCGGACGACGTGGTGTTCTCGCTCGATCGCGCGCGTGGCGAAGGATCGGATGTGCGGGGCCAGCTGGGATCGGTGCGCGCGGTGCGCAAGACAGGGCCGTTGCAGGTGGAAATCGAAACCAGCACGCCCAACCCGATCCTGCCGGACGTGATGTCCAACATCCTGATCCTGAGCAAGGCCTGGTGCGAGGCCCATGACGCGCGCCGGCCCGTGGATCGGCGTCGTGGCATCGAGAATGCCGCGTCGTTTCGTGCCAACGGAACCGGCCCCTACCGCGTGCGCGAGCGCCAGCCAGGGGTGCGCACCGTGCTGGATCGCCATGGCCCCTGGTGGGGTCGCAACGAAAGCAACGTTGACCGCGTGGAGTTCCTGCCACTGGCCCATGACGCGACCCGCGTGGCGGCCTTGTTGTCCGGCGAGGTCGATGTCGTTGACCCGCTGCCCCTCGGCGATGTGGCGCGTGTGCGCGCGACACCCGGCCTGAGCGTGCTCGACAGCCCCGAGTTGCGCGTGATCTTTCTGGGCTTTGATCAATTGCGAGACGAACTGCTGCACTCCAATGTCAAGGGGCGCAATCCCTTCAAGGACCGGCGCGTGCGCCAGGCGGTGTACCAGGCCATCGATGTCGAATCCATCCGGCGCAACATCCTGCGCGGTGCGGCGACGCCCACCGGTTCGATGATTCCCACCGGCACCCGCGGGCACCGGCCGGACATGAACCCGCGCCGCCCGCACGACCCCGACGCCGCAAAGCGCCTGCTGGCCGAGGCGGGCTACCCCTCGGGTTTCGAGGTCGGCATGCAGTGTCCCAACGACCGTTACGTCAGCGACATCGAGGTATGTCAGGCCGTGGCCGGCCAACTGGCGCGGGTGGGCATCCAGGTGCGCCTGAGCGGCGAATCCAAGACCACCTACTTTCCGCGAGCCCTGCGCCGCGAAGTGAGTTTGTTCCTGCTCGGCTGGTCACCGGCAGGCTACGACGCCCACAGCATGCTGTTCACCGTGTTGGGCAGTCCTGCCGGTGCGCGCGGGCAGTGGAACTTTGGCGCCTACAGCAATCCGCAATTGGACGGCCTGGCAGCCAGGGCCCAGTCGGAGCTGGACGACAACCAACGCAATGAGCTCATCCGGCAGGCTTTGGCCCTGCACGAGGCGGATGTCGGGCACGTGCCGCTGTACGAGCCGCGCCTGAGCTGGGGCCTGCGCTCGGACATCACGACCTTTCAGCGGGCCGATGGATTCATGCTCTTCAAGTGGATGCAGGTACGTGCAACGGACCCGCGGGCATCCGTCCTGGGGCGCCGACCGTAGTGACCCCGCAAGCGCTCCTTTGTAAGAACGGCGCGAGCCCGCCGACAACCCCTCATCAACAAGAGGCCGTGATCTCATGAACACCAAAAAAATGATCGTGCTGGTTGTGGTGGCGGCACTGGCGGTGGCCTTTGTCGCCTTCGACCTCGGCCGATACCTCAGCCTGGACTACCTCAAGCAAAGCCAGGACGCGTTTGCCGATCTGTATGCGCGTCAGCCCTTGCCGGTGGCGCTGGGCTTTTTCGTGATTTATGTCACGGTCACGGCCTTGTCTTTCCCCGGTGCAGCGATCCTCACCCTGGCGGGTGGCGCGATCTTCGGCCTGTTGTGGGGCACCGTGATCGTGTCGTTTGCCTCCAGCCTTGGTGCCACGCTGGCTTTCCTGGTGTCGCGCTTCATCCTGCGCGACAGCGTGGAATCCAAGTTCGGCAACCGGCTGGCCGAGATCAACAGGGGGGTCGAGAAGGACGGCGCCTTCTACCTCTTCACGCTGCGGCTCATCCCGGTGGTGCCCTTTTTTGTCATCAACCTGCTGATGGGTCTGACGAAGATGAAGGCCCTG
>CAYNWR010000192.1:0-5723 GCA_964400915.1 uncultured Burkholderiaceae bacterium | reverse complement strand
CATGACCATGTTGTGTGTCACGCACGAGATGGGCTTTGCCAAGGCCGTCGCCAACCGCGTGATCTTCATGGACCAGGGTCAGATCGTCGAGCAGAACACCCCGCACGAGTTCTTCAACAACCCGCAAAGCGAGCGCAGCCGCGACTTCCTGTCCAAGATCCTGGGGCACTGAGATGCCGCGCGGAACGCTTGGGCCCTCAGTGCACCGGGTGCTGCGATGAAGACGCAGGTTGCCATCATTGGCGCAGGCCCGTCGGGCCTGCTGCTCGGCGCGCTGCTGAGTCGGGCGGGCATCGACAACGTCATCCTCGAGCGGCAATCGGCCGAGTACGTGCTGGGCCGCATTCGAGCCGGCATCCTCGAACAGGTCACGGTCGATCTGTTGCACGAGGCCGGTGTCGGGCACGGTGTGTCGCAGCACGGCATCGTTCACCACAGCATCGAGCTGGTCTTTTCGGGAGGCCGACACCCCATCGATGTTGCGGGCCTGACCGGGGGCAAGGTCGTCACCGCCTATGGCCAGACCGAAGTCACGCGCGACCTGATGCAGGCACGCACCCGCGCGGGCACCACCACCATCTATGAAGCGGGTGATGTGACCCCGCAGGATTTTGATGGCACCCGACCCTCGGTGCGTTTTCGATCGGGCGGTATCGAACAGACGCTCGAGTGTGATTTCATCGCCGGGTGTGACGGGTTTCACGGCGTCTGCCGCGGCAGCGTTCCACCCTCAGCCATCACCGAATACGAGCGTGTCTATCCCTTCGGATGGCTGGGTGTGCTTGCAGATGTGCCTCCGGTATCACCCCATGCCATCGTCTATGGCAACAGCGTGCGCGGCTTCTCGCTGTGTTCGATGCGAAGCCTCACGCGCAGCCGCTACTACGTGCAATGCCCCTTGAGCGATCAGGTTGAAGCCTGGAGCGACGAGCGCTTCTGGGATGAACTTCGCGCGCGCGTCGATCCCGAACTGGCGGCCCGCATCGTGACCGGGCCGAGCATCGAGAAAAGCATTGCCCCGCTTCGCAGCTTTGTGGCCGAGCCCATGCGATTCGGGCGCCTGTTTCTTGCGGGTGATGCCGCTCACATCGTTCCGCCCACGGGTGCCAAGGGCCTGAACCTGGCCGCCACCGATGTGAAGTACCTGGCATCGTCGCTGGTCGAGCATTACCGGGATCGCAGCGACGCTGGAATCGACACGTATTCCCAGCGGGCCCTGGCCCGCATCTGGCGTGCCGAGCGCTTCAGTTGGTGGCTTACCGGCCTGATGCACCGATTTCCGGACGCCGATGCCTTTGCACAGAAGATGCAGGAGGCCGAATTGCAATACCTCGTGCATTCGCAGGCCCTGTCGCGCGCGCTGGCCGAAAACTACGTCGGACTGCCGCTGGATTTCGGCGAGGGATGACAAGAGGGGGCGCCGGATGCAGCGCCGTGACATCCGACCCTGTCAGATGCGCATCAAGCGCAAACGCACCGCCCGCTCGAGCGCTGCTCGAAGATCGTCCGGGTTGATCGGTTTGGCCAGAAAATCATCCATGCCCGCGTCCTGGCAGGCCGACCGATCCTCGGCCATGACATTGGCCGTGAGTGCCACGATGGGCAATGCGGCGGCCGGGCCCGTCAAGGCACGAATCGCGCGTGTGGCGTCGAGCCCATCCATTCCTGGCATCTGCATGTCCATCAGGACCACGTCGTAGTCGACCGCCTGCACCTGCCGCAAGGCCTCGGCACCATCGCCCACCAGGTCGACGTGGTGCCCCATCTTTGTCAGCAAGGTGCGGATCAGCAATTGGTTGAAGCTGTTGTCCTCCGCCACCAGGATGGCCAGCGAGGCGGTGCTCGGTGGTTCCTTGCCGGGCGGTTCCAACGGCGCTTCGGGCGTCGCCTGCGCAACAATTTGTGCCTGCGGCATGGACACCTGCACGCTGAACGTGCTGCCACGTCCCAATTGGCTTTGCACCTGGATCTGACCCCCCATCAAATCGACGATTTCCTTGCTGATGGCAAGGCCCAGGCCGGTTCCACCAAAACGGCGCGACGTGCTCGAATCGGCCTGGCTGAAATGCTCGAACAGATGCGGCACTGCATCGGGTGCGATGCCGATGCCCGTGTCGCGCACCTCGATGCGAACGGCCTGATGGTCTGGCCGCTGCCCTTCAGGCCTGGCGCTGACCTCGACCGACACCTGCCCCTGGTCGGTGAACTTGATGGCGTTGCCGATCAGATTGAACAAGACCTGGCGCAAGCGGCTCGGATCGCCCCTGAGCACCAGGGATTGCGCCGATTCGTCCACCACCTGTTTCAAGTCGATCCCCTTGGACTTGGCGCGCGTGTGCAGCATCGAGGTGACATCGGTGACTGCAGCGTCCAGGGAAAAATCCACCAACTCCAAGGTGAGTTTTCCGGATTCGATCCGCGAGAGATCCAGGATGTCATTGATGATGGCCAGCAAGCTTTCGCCGGATTTGGCGATCAGGTCCACATAACGGCGCTGCTCAGGGTTCAGGGGCGATTCGCGCAACAGGCCGTTCATCCCGAGCACGGCGTTCAAGGGCGTGCGGATCTCGTGGCTCATCGACGCCAGGAAGCGCGATTTGGCGCGGGCTGCCGCTTCCGCTGCGTCCTTGGCGTCGCTCAAATCACGGGCCGCGCGACGTTCCTCCGTGGTGTCGCGGATCACCGTCACCCGCTTGCCATCGGCCGTGCGACGGTCGGTCAGTTCGAATTCGCGCCCACCGTCGGTTTTCCATCGGGTGACGCCCGAGGATTGCGCCAGTTGTCGGCTGCGCTGCTGCTTGTGCGCCTCAATTTCCGCGTGCGTGGCGTTGGGACTGAGCGTGCGCGTTGCCAGTTCCGTGATTTCGTCCTGGGTCATGCCAACCCGCACAACACCTTCCAGCATGGGAAACATCTCGACGTACCGCCGATTCCAGACCAGCAGGCGCTCGTCCCGATCAAACACCGTGAAGGCAGACTCCATCGCATCCAGCGCGCGCTCGATCGTCTCATTGGCAAGAGCCAGTTGCTCACGGGCCTGCTGCGCCTGCGTGACATCCCTGAAGAGGGTCACACGCCGCCCGTCGGGCGTCTTGCGGTCGACGACCTCGATCACCACACCGCCGGGAAGCTTGTACAGGGATGATCCGACCGCCTCGCGCCGTTGCTTCCGGCGGCGCTCCTTGTGTGCCTCGATTTCCTGGGGCGACGCACCGGGGTTGAGGTGACGGGCGACGATGTCCGAAATGTCATCCTGCGACATGCCCACCGCCAGGCGGTCCTTCATGAACGGATAGAGCTCCAGATACCGGGCGTTCCAGAGCACCAGGCACTCGTGTTCGTCGAACATCGCCAGGCCATCGGACATCGACTCCAGCGCGTGTGCCAGCGTCGATCGATAGTGCTCGACGTCGCGCAAGGCCGCCTTGAATCGCGAGACATCGGTCCAGATGCCCAGGCAACCCAGAACGGTCCCCTGGTCATCGGAAATTGGGGCGGGATGGAGCAGGCATTCACGCAACGCGCCCTGGCCATCGACCAGAACCACCTCGCAGGCCTCCAACGAAGCCGAATGGCCGTCACAGGCGAGCTTGTCGGCCAACAAGGCACGACTGTCCTCGTGCACCCAGTCGGTCACCGGTCGTCCCAGCAAATGGTCTGCGCTGCGTCCCAGCATGCGGCACATGCCCGGGTTGACATCCACCACCCGAAGTTGGCGGTCAACTTGCATGAATCCTTCGGGCGAGTGCTCAAGCAGGTTGGCCAGTCGATCCTGGGCCTGGTTGCGATCCGCCTCGGCGACCCTGCGTGCCGCCACTTGGCTTTGCAGATCGGCCTCGCGGCGCAGCAGTTGCTGATGCGTGCGGTTCAGCCGCCCTTCGTTCCAATGCAGCAGGGTCGCGGCCCCCAGGATCAGGGCCACCAGAATACCGAAGCTGCTCAAGCCATATTGGCGGGCGCTGTCGATTCTCGCCCGAGCCTCGGCCATCGGCATCCCCACCGACACATACAAGTCAACGCCCTGAACCTTGCGCGTCGCCGTCAGCAGGGGGCCGCTCGACCCAAAGGCGCTGTGTGGCATGGCGTCCCTGAGATCACCGGACTTGGCCCCTGAAAGCGCCACCGGCTCCAACCAGGGCTTGCGCTGCAACGCTGGTTGCTTCGGAACACTGGTGAGCACCCGGCCATCGCCCTGCGTCAGGACCACAGGCCAGTCGGCAACTCGGCGCACCGGCGCCAGCAGCGCCGCCAGTGCGTCTTCCGTGATTTCAATTGCCCAAAGGCCGTTCTCCTGACTGGCAGGCAGGGGCCGAATCAGCCATTGCGCCTCACCATTCGGACTGGACACCCATTGAAAACGTGCGTGCGCGCTTGCGCCGGCGCCGATCGCTCGGGCCAGCGCGGCGCCTAACGCCGGTGATGGGATGTCGATCACCCCCCGCGCGCGTATCGATTCCTGTGCTGCTGCGCGCACCTGGCCGTCGGCCGACAACCAGGCCATATCACGCACCAAGGTGGACAGCCGAACACCACGCAACAACCGTGAGTTCAGCGTTTTGGCGTCCAGGCCCACCGGCCGTCTCAGTTCGCCAACCCATTCGTTACCCAGTGCGATGAGGTTGTCCAGGCCTTCCATCTGGATGTTCAGCGCCGACTCTGCCTGCTGGGCGGCCGCCTGGACTGTTTCGCCAGCGTGGGCCATCAGGTCCGCCGACGTGCGGCGGTATTGATCCCATTCGTAAGCCGCCAGGACGACGATCAGAATGGCGGCGATCACCCAGAAGCGCCAGACCGATCGAAGGAACTCAGGCACTGGTCACCTGGGCGGTTTGATCGGGCAATGGCATCGTGCAATTCTAGGCGCCGGCCCTGACAGCCACCGTGTGCCAGGCGTTGCCCCACCGCCAACGTGATAGCGTCGGCACATGCTGCTGCTGAAGATGACTCTGGTGCCCCTGTTCTTGTGGTTGATCACCTGGATCGGGCGCCGTTTTGGGCCGAGCACGGCCGGGTGGTTGGCCGGGCTGCCCATGGTCACGGGGCCGATCCTTTTCTTGCTGGCCCTGGAATACGGTGCGGCCTTTTCCGAGCGTGCAGCCGCCGGCGCACTCACGGGTGTCTTTGCATCCGTGGCCTTCACCAGCAGCTACGCCCGGCTGGCGCAGTCGCGGCCGTGGCCCAGCACCTTGGCCATCTCGATGACCGTGTGGGCAGTGGCCACGATGGGCCTGGCCCAGCTGGACGCCGGCCTGCTGCTGTCCACCTCGATTGCCCTGGCCAGCCTGCTGGCGGCACCGGCGCTGTTTCCGCGCGTGACCGCCCCACCCCCGGCCACGGCCGTCACACGCCTGGAACTGGCCGTCCGCATGGCGGCGGGTGCCGGCCTGACCTTGCTGGTGACCGGCGTGGCCCCCTGGGCCGGCGTGCGCCTGAGCGGCCTGCTGGCGGTGTTCCCTGTGCTGAGCGTGGTCCTGTCGGTGGCCACCCACCGCGCCAATGGCGCCACGTTCACGGCCACCTTGCTGCGCGGCCTTGCTGGAGGCATGTACGCGTTCACGGCGTTCTGTGTGGCGGTGGCCATCGCCCTGCCCCGCTTGCCGATCGGCTGGGCCTTTGTGGCGGCCATTGCCGTTTGCCTTGCGGTGCAGGCCGCAAGCGGTGTGGCCAGAGCGCGGCGGCCACGACCCGCCTAGGGCCTGTTCACACAACGTTGACGAGTGCGA
>CAYNWR010000191.1:0-5742 GCA_964400915.1 uncultured Burkholderiaceae bacterium | reverse complement strand
CTCCATGCTGGCGAAGGTGCGCTTGTCCTTGTTGGTGCTTTTCTCCGCGCCGGCCCGTTCGAACGAAAACTTGACCGTCGCGGCGTTGAACGGTTCCCCGTTCTGGAACTTCACGCCCTTGCGCAGCCGAAACGTGTAAGTGCGCAGATCGGGCGAAATCTCCCAGCTTTCGGCCAGCAAAGGCGATACGGTGCCGTCCCAGTTGATCTTGGTGAGCGTCTCGTAGATGTTGTATTGCGTGATTTCGGCGATGGCCGAGGCTGCGCCCGCTGTTGGATCCAGGCCTGGCGGCTCCAGCGCCATCGCCAGGACGATGCCGTCCTTGCGCGCTTGGGCCCAGGCGGTCTCCGTGAGGGCGAGGGGCAGGCCGGCCGCGGCGGCGCCGGCGATGAGGCTGCGACGATTGAGTTCCATGCGAGGCTCCTTGTGAGGGGTTGAATCATCCGCCAAGCCGGCACGGGCTTGGGTCAGGGGGTCGGTCCCGTAGCGACTGTTTCCGGGCGTCGGACACGGGGCTGAATGCGCGGCACCGCGTCCACCAGCGCACGAGTGTAGGGGTGCTGCGGGCTTTCGAACAACCGGTCAGGGGGCCCCTGCTCGACGATCTCGCCCTTGTTCATCACCACGACATGCGCACACAGGTGATTGACCACCGCCAGATCGTGGCTGATGAGCAGGAAGGTCACGCCGTACTCGCGGCAGAGATCACCCATCAGGTTGAGCACCTGAGCCTGCACCGACACATCCAGCGCGCTGACGGGCTCGTCGGCAACGATCAGGCGCGGCCGCGTGATGAGGGCGCGCGCAATCGCGATGCGCTGACGCTGGCCACCCGAGAATTCGTGAGGGTACTTGTCCAGATCGGTCGCGCGCAGGCCGACCGACTCCAGCGTTTCGTGGCCGCGACGGCGCCTGCCGGCCGCGTTCATGTCCGACGTGACAGTGAGGGGTTCCGTGATGATGCGCTCAACGGTCTGCCGGGGATCGAGCGATGAATACGGATCCTGAAAAACCATCTGGATCGACTTGCGGGCTTCGCGCAGGGCGCCTCGGCTCAGCGCAAACAGGTTCTGGCCCAGCAATTCAACATGACCCGACGTCGGACGGTCCAGCGCCATGATCAAGCGCGCCAGGGTCGATTTGCCAGATCCCGACTCACCGACGATCCCGAAATTGGTCCGTGCCTGGACTTCAAAACTCACACCCTTGAGCGCATCGACGCGGGCAGCGGGTTCCCGCAGCGAATGGCGAGGCAGCACGAAAGTGCGGTGAAGGCGATCGACCTTGAGTAGGACCGGGGCCATGGTGTTCCTGGATCTGGCGCTCAGACGGGCATGTGCCCCTGGGGGTCGATGCGTCCGCACCGAGCCCAATGGCCTGCGCCCAGGGCGATGGCCGGCGGAGGTGTGTGCTGGCAAACCTCGATGGCGTAGCGGCAACGCCCTGCAAAGGGGCATCCCGCAGGCAGATCGACCAGTTCGGGGACCGAGCCGGGGATCGTCTCCAGGCGCTCGGGGCGGGCCCGACCCAAGCGCGGCCGCGCCGCCAACAAGCCTTGGGTGTAAGGGTGGGCCATGCGCCCGAACACGTCCTGCGTCGGGCCACTTTCCACCACACTTCCGCCATACATCACGAGCATCTGGTCAACGTTCTGCGAGATCACGCCGAGATCGTGTGAGATGAGGATCATCGCCATGCCCCGCTCCCGCACCAGGCCCGCGATCAGATCCAGGATCTGCTTTTGAATCGTGACATCCAGGGCGGTGGTGGGCTCGTCGGCGATCAGGACGTCCGGATCGCATGCGAGGGCCATCGCGATCATGATGCGCTGGCGCTGCCCCCCCGAGAACTGATGGGGATAGGCGTCCAGGCGCTGAACCGCGTTGGGGATCCCCACGCGCTCTAATAATTGTAGCGAACGATCAAGGGCGGACGCTCGCGAAAGGCCTTTATGAATCCGCAAGGGCTCACTGACCTGCGCGCCGATGGTTTGCACCGGATTCAGGGCACTCATGGGCTCCTGAAATATCATCCCGATGCGGTTGCCCCGGATGCCACACCAGGTGGTCTCGTCATCGGCGGCAATGGCCTGCCCGTCCAGTCGAACGCGACCGCTGACCTGGGCACCTTCGGGCAACAGGCCCATGAGCGACAGGGCCGTGAGGGACTTGCCGCAACCCGACTCCCCGACGATGCCCAGCACTTCGCCACGC
Source organism: uncultured Burkholderiaceae bacterium (assembly GCA_964400915.1). GTDB lineage: Bacteria > Pseudomonadota > Gammaproteobacteria > Burkholderiales > Burkholderiaceae_C > CAYNWR01. The sequence goes on along the minus strand of CAYNWR010000191.1, from coordinate 3,529 downwards.
TCCAGCGCAAACGAGACGCCCCGCACAGCACGAGCAGGCCCGCGCGGGGTGGGAAGCACGATGTCGAGACCCTGGACGTCAAACAATGGCATGGCTTCAACGCTTGCGGGCCAGACGGGGGTCGAGCAGATCGCGCATGCCATCGCCCAGCAGGTTCAATCCCAGCACGGACAGCGCAATCGCCACCCCAGGAAACACAGCCAGCAGGGGCGCCTGGAACATCAAGGTTTGCGCCTCACTCAGCATGCGGCCCCACGAGGGCTGCGGTGGCTGGGTACCCAGGCCGAGATAGGACAAGGCAGCCTCTGCCAAGATGGCAATGGCAAACCGGATCGTGGCCTGGACGATGAGCACCGAGGCGATGTTGGGCAGCACATGCTCGAAGGTGATCGACCATTGGCTCTTGCCGCATGAGCGCGCGGCCAGTATGAAGTCGCGTGACCAGACGGCGTTGGCCGAGGCGCGCGTCACCCGAGCGAAAGTCGGAATGTTGTACAGCCCGATCGCAACAATGGCATTGACGATCCCGGCGCCAAAGACGGCAGTCATCATGATCGCCGAAAGAATGGCCGGGAACGCAAAGCTGAAATCCGACAGGCGCATGATGAGTTCCTCGACCCATCCCTTGCGTGCGGCCGCCAGCAGGCCCAGCGCGCCGCCGATCAGCAAGCCAATGGCCACGGCAATGACACCCACGAGGATCGAACTGCGTGCGCCCACCAGCAACAGCGAGGCGACGTCGCGCCCGAAGGCGTCGGTGCCGAGCACGTGCAGCCACACCGCGCCCAATTCCGATGTGGGCGAATCGGCAGGCGCTGTCACTGTGCTCATGGGAGGCAACAATTTGCCCGCCATGTTGATTTCATAGGGCGAATGAGGCGTCCAGAAAAGGGACAGCGCGGCGCAGGCCACGAGCAGGAAACTCAGCGCAGCGCCGAGCGCAAAACTGCGATGCCGAACCGATCGATGCATAAAGCCCGGGTACGCTGCGGCTGGCGGGAGCGTCGATGCGCCTGTGCCCAATCCCGAGGCGGCTCCTCTGCGGGCATTCACCTCGGGCTTCACAGGTCGCTTGCCTTTACGCGTGGATCGATCGCGGCATACATCACATCGACCACGAAATTGACCAGCACCACCATCGTGGCCAGAAGCATCACACAGTTGCGCACAACGATCACGTCCCGATTCGAGATGGATTGGAAGATCAGGCGGCCCAGGCCCGGCAGGTAGAAGACGTTTTCGACAACGATGGTGCCCGCCAGCAACTCCGCGAACTGCAGGCCCATCACCGTCACCACCGGAATCATGGCGTTGCGCAGCACGTGCTTCCAGAGCGCAGCGCGGCGCGTCAGGCCTTTGGCGCGTGCGGTGCGCACGTAGTCTTCGCGCAGCACATCGAGCACCGCCGAGCGCGTGATGCGGGCGAGGATGGCCGACTGGACAACCGCCAGGGAGACGGCCGGTAGCGCCAGCGCCATCAAGGAGCCACTCACGCTTTCGTCCCAACCGGGAAAGCCCCCGGCCGCGAACCATTTCAGGTGGACCGAGAAGAGCAGGATCAGCAGGATCGCAAACCAGAAATTGGGAACCGCAATGCCCAGTTGCGACAAGGTCATCACCCCCACATCGCCCAGGCGGTTGTGCCGGGCGGCGGCATACAGGCCGGCACTGATGGCAATGGCCGTGGTCAGGAGCATGGCCAAAATCGCCAGCGGGACGGTGACCGTGAGGCGCTCCAGCACCAGATCGGAAACCGGTGTGCTGTAGGCGTAACTCGAACCCAGGTCGCCGCGCAGCAAACCCCCGATCCAGTCAAGGTAGCGCTCGCTTGGCGGGCGATCCAGGCGGAGCTTTTGCGCCAAGGCGCGCACAGCCTCGGGATCCGCGTCGGCACCCATCAGGATCTGCGCCGCGTCGCCAGGCAGCACCTCCAGCACCCAGAAGACGACGATTGACGTGCCCAACAGCGTGATCAGAAGCGTCAAGACACGCTTCAACAGAAAAACACTCATGCTTGTAGTTCTCGGTCAGCATCCATTATGCGCAGAGGGCTTCGAAGCTTGCCCGGATAATGGGCATCATGGCCTTGATGATCACGGACGCCTGCATCAATTGCGATGTCTGCGAGCCCGAATGCCCCAATGAAGCGATCTTTCTCGGGCCGGAGATCTATCAGATCGATCCCGATCGCTGCACCGAATGTGTCGGACACTTTGACGAACCCCAATGTGTGCAGGTGTGTCCGGTGGCGTGTATCCCCGTGGACCCCTTGAGGGTCGAAACGCGAGAGGTCCTGATGGCGCGTTTTGTGCGCCTGCATCCTGCGGCTCAGGCCAGCGATGGGGGGCCGCCTGCGCCGCCGCCAGACGGACGCGGCGACTCCGCGGTGTGAATGGTCATGGTGGCTCGGCTCATGTCACCGGCCAGCAGGTCTGCCAACGCTGGAACGGTTCGGTCCATGGCGCGCTCGATGGCCACATGGTGCTCTTTGCTGGGCCGTTTGAGGACCCAGTTCATGACTTCCTCGCGTGCGCCGGGATGTCCGATGCCCAGCCGGAGGCGCCAGAAATCGGGTGTTGCCAGTTGCGCGCGGATGTCTTTCAGGCCGTTGTGGCCCGCGACACCGCCGCCAAATTTGAGCTTGACGGCCCCGGGCGGAAGGTCAAGCTCGTCATGTGCCACCAATATGTTGGCGGGCGCGACCTTGAAGAAGCCGGCGAGCTTGCCCACCGCCTGACCGGACAGGTTCATGAAGGTCAGGGGTTTGACAAGCCAGCGTGGCTTGCCGTCGACGTCAAACCGGACGACCTCGGCCTGAAAGCGCTTGTCGGCAACGGGTTGGACGCGCCAATGCGCGGCAAGGCGGTCGATCCACCAGAAACCGGCGTTGTGCCGGGTTGCCTCGTAGGTCGGCCCCGGATTGCCCAATCCCACAAACACCTGAATCATTCACCGCATCCAAAGTAAAAGGCCCACCGAGGTGGGCCCTGAAACCGACAAGCGCCAAGCCGAGTTTATTTCTTGGCGGCTGGCTTGGCGGCAGCGGGTGCGGCTGCGGCCTTGCCAGCGGCCGGTGCAGCCTTGGCAGGTGCTGCCGCTGGTGTGGCCGCGCTGGCGTCGGCCGACGCTTCAGCCGAGGCTTCGGCAGCCGGTGTCACCACGGACACGATGACCGGATTCTTCTTGCCATGGGTGACTGCAGCGACCCCCTTGGGCAGGGCGATGTCCGCGAGGTGCAGCGACGTGCCTTTCTTGAGGCCGCTCAGGTCCACCGCGATGAATTCGGGCAGATCGGCCGGCAGACAGGAGATGTCCAATTCGGTGATCACGTGATTGACCAGGCAGTGGTCAAGCTTGACGGCGGCCGATTCTTCTTCGCCGCTGAAGTGCAGGGGCACCTTCATGTGCAGCTTGGTGTTGGCTTCGACCCGCTGGAAATCGATGTGGACCACGAGTTGCTTGAAGGGGTGCATCTGCACGTCGCGCAGCAAGACCTTGCTGGTCGCGCCTGCCAGTTCCATTTCCAGAA
>CAYNWR010000190.1:0-5778 GCA_964400915.1 uncultured Burkholderiaceae bacterium | reverse complement strand
CGTGCTGCCCAATGTCATGGGCCCCGTGCTGGTGCTCGCCACCATCCAGGTTGCCACGGCCATCATCACCGAAGCCACCCTGTCGTTCCTCGGTGTCGGGGCGCCACCCACGTCGCCTTCGCTGGGCACGCTGATCCGGGTTGGCAACGACTATCTCTTTTCGGGCGAATGGTGGATCACGATTTTTCCGGGGCTCATGCTCATCGTGATTTCGCTGTCGGTCAACCTGCTGGGTGACTGGCTGCGCGATGCCTTGAACCCGCGCCTGCGTTGATGTCCGGCTCATGAGTCTTCTACAAGTCAAGAACCTGATCGTCGAGTTTCCGACGCGTCACGGAACCCTGCGCGCGCTCGATGACATCTCGTTTGACATCGCGCCTGGCGAGATCCTCGGCGTGGTCGGCGAGTCCGGCGCCGGCAAATCGCTCACCGGTGCATCGATCATCGGATTGCTCGAGCCGCCGGGGCGGATCGCGTCCGGCGAGATCCTGCTGGAAGGCCAGCGCATCGACCGCCTCGACCATGCCCAGATGCGCTCCATCCGCGGACGGCGCATCGGGGCGATCTTCCAGGACCCGTTGACCTCGCTGAACCCCCTGTACACGGTTGGCCGGCAGTTGACCGAGACCATCCTGACCCACTTGCCCGTGTCCGCCGATGAAGCCCGCAAGCGCGCAATTGGTTTGCTGCAGGACACCGGCATCCCAGCGGCCGAACAACGCATCGATCACTATCCTCATCAGTTCTCTGGTGGCATGCGCCAGCGCGTGGTGATCGCGCTCGCCTTGGCCGCCGAGCCCAAGCTGATCGTCGCCGATGAACCCACCACGGCGTTGGACGTGTCGATTCAGGCTCAAATCATCGGATTGCTGAAGACCATCTGCCGCGAGCGCGGTGCAGCGGTGATGTTGATCACCCACGACATGGGTGTGATCGCCGAAACCTGCGACCGCGTGGCCGTGATGTATGCCGGTCGCATTGCGGAAATCGGTCCCGTTGCCGAGGTCATCAACCGTCCTGCGCATCCCTACAGCGTGGGCCTGATGGCGTCGATCCCCGACATGGAGGGGGACCGTGAGGAACTCGCGCAGATCGACGGCTCCATGCCACGGCTGAACGCGATTCCCAAGGGCTGTGCGTTCAATCCCCGCTGCCCACAGGTGTTTGAACGTTGTCTGCACGAACGGCCAGATCTGATCGCCGCGCGCCAGACGCGCGCTGCATGCTGGTTGCATGATGGAGGTTCGGCGTGAGTGCTGTTGCTGTCCCCGAAGATCGCCACGCCGTGCCGGTCAACCAGGGGCCTGACATCCTGGTCCAGGCAACCGGCCTGTCCAAGACATTCGACGTCTCGCCACCCTGGCTCAACCGGGTGATCGAGCGCAAACCGAAACTGCTGCTGCGCGCGGTCGATTCGGTTGATTTTTCCATCGAGCGTGGCAAAACACTTGCGTTGGTGGGCGAATCCGGCTGCGGCAAGAGCACGGTGGCGCGCCTGCTGGTAGGCCTGTACGAGCCCAGTGCGGGCCATGTCCAGTTTGACGGTGAAGACGCACACCTGGGCTACAAGGGGCCTCAAGCCCGGGTGCTGCGCCGGCGCATCCAGATGATTTTTCAGGATCCTTATGCAAGCCTGAATCCGCGCTGGACCGTCGAGGCGGTTGTGGGCGAACCCCTGTCTGAACACGGCCTGATCGCCGACAAGGACGAATTGAAGGCCCGCGTGGGCGACTTGTTGAAATCGGTGGGCCTGTCTCCGCTGGACATGGTCAAGTATCCGCATCAGTTCTCTGGCGGGCAGCGCCAGCGCATCTCGATTGCGCGGGCCTTGGCCACCAAGCCCGAGTTCCTGGTGTGCGATGAACCCACATCGGCGCTGGACGTGAGCGTTCAGGCGCAGGTGCTCAACATCATGAAGGCGCTGCAGCGCGACCGCGGGCTGACCTATCTGTTCATCTCGCACAACCTTGCGGTGGTCCGGCATGTGAGTGATCAGGTCGGTGTGATGTATCTGGGGCGTCTGGTCGAACTGGCCGACAAGGCTCGTATCTTCTCCAGGCCTGCCCATCCCTATACGCGCATGTTGCTTGATGCCATCCCGAAGATGCACGACGTCGGGCGGGCGCGCACACCGGTGCAGGGCGAAGTCCCCAACCCGCTCAATCCACCCACGGGTTGTGCCTTTCATCCACGCTGCCCCAATGCGAACGCCCGCTGCAGCGCCGAGCGGCCGCAGCTCAAGCCGTGGCAAGGCATCCGCGTGGCCTGCCACGCGGTCGAGGAAGGGCGTCTGACGGTCTAGGGCCTGTTCACACGGCGGGAAGGGTCGCGAAGGCCAGCCCAAACGGGGCAATCTAGGCGCAGGGCGCTGTCCGCACTGACGTGCGGGCAAGCGCTGCAACAACGAGTGGCCCGTTTGGGCTGGCCATCCCGAAGGGTTGCGACCCAAAATGCCGCGCGCGGCGTTGCATATCCTCGCCGGGTGTCCAACCCGGCTGCGGTTTGCGCCTTGCTCGCAGCGTTTTGGGGCCTCAACGCGGTCCCTTCCGGCCGTGTGAGCTGGCCCTAGGCGTACCGCTTGTCGCGCAGGTTGTCCTTCATCTCTCGCAGCAAGGGCGTCAGACGCTTGCTGCCGATGCGAAGGGCCACACAGGTCACCAGCACGTCGATGACCATCAAATGCAGCAGGCGGGACACCATGGGGCTGTAGCGGTCGTAGGCCTGCGGGTGGTCGGCCGCCAGGTGGCAGTCCACGCGCTTGGCCAGGGGCGAGTCGCTTGCCGTGATGGCGATGGTGGTGGCGCCGTGCCGCCCCGCGATGTCGCAGGCATCCATCAGGTCGCGCGTGCGACCGGAATTCGAAATCAGCACCAAGCAGTCGCCCTTGCGCAAGGACGAGGCGCTCATGACCTGCATGTGCCCGTCGCTGTAGGAGATGGTGTGCACACCCAGGCGAAAAAACTTGTGCTGGGCGTCCTGCGCCACGATGCCCGAATTGCCCACGCCATAGAACTCGATCCGCCGCCCATCCAGCCCCGCCTCGGACAGGCTGTCGGCGGCGCGCGTCAAGGAGACGGTGTCCACACCACGCCGATACTTCACAAACGCTGCCACGGCATTGTCGACAAGTTTGGCCACCACCTCGGCCGTTGCATCGTCGGCCGACACGGCGCGGTGCACGAACGGCAGGCCTTCGCCCAGGCTGGCTGCCAGTTGCAGGCGAAAGTCCGGGAGCCCGTCGAAACCCATGCGCCGGCAAAACCGGATCACCGTCGGTTTGGAGACCTGGGCCAGGCGCGCCAGCTCCGCAATGGGCTGTTTGGAAAAGCCTCGCGAATCGGCCAGCACCAGTTGCGCCACCCGGCGCTCCGCAGGCGCCAGCTTGGGCAAGGCTGCCTTGACGCGTTCAAGCATGCCCTGGGCCTCAGGCCTCTTCGGACCAGCAGAAACCGTCGCGCGCGATCATGGCGCTGGAGGCACTGGGGCCCCAGGTACCGGCGCTGTAGGGGCGCGGACCATCGGCGTCCTGAAGCAAATGGTCGAGTATCGGCTCGACCCAGGCCCAGGCTTCCTCTTGCTCGTCGCTGCGCACGAACAAATTGAGCCGTCCACCGAGTACATCGAGCAACAGCCGTTCGTAGGCACCCACACGCTCGCTGCCAAATCGCTTGTCGAAATCCAGATCGAGTTGCACGGGGACAAGATGGGGTCCGGCGTCGCGGCGTCCCCCGCGACGCTGTTCCTGACCCTGCGAGAGCAGGTGCAGTTCCAGGCCATCGCGGGGCTGCAGGTGGATCACGAGGCGGTTGGCTGCCCCGGGCGGGCTGCGAAAGATGGCGTGTGGGGTGGGCCGGAAGTTGACGACGATGTGGGCGTCGCGGGTGGCCAGGCGTTTGCCGGTGCGGATGTAGAAGGGCACCCCTGCCCATCGCCAGTTGGCGATTTCGGCGCGCAAGGCGACAAAGGTTTCGGTGCCACTGTCGGCGGGCACCCCGGGCTCGTCGCGATAGCCCGGCACCTGGGCGCCGCCAGAGCTGCCGGCCGTGTATTGACCGCGCACCACGTGCTGGGTCAGGGTCTGGGGCGTCCAGGGCTTGAGCGACCGCAACACCTTCAGTTTTTCATCGCGAATGGCATCGGCATGGGCGTTGATCGGCGGCTCCATGGCCAAGGCACAAAGCAGTTGCAAGGCGTGGTTCTGGACCATGTCACGCAACGCGCCGGTGTTGTCGTAGAAGGCCCCCCGCTTTTCGACGCCGAGGTCTTCGGCAATGCTGATCTGGATGTTGGCGATGGTCTCGCGGCGCCAGAGCGGCTCGAACAGTGCGTTGCCAAAGCGCAGCGCAAACAAGTTTTGCACCGATGGCTTGCCCAGGTAGTGGTCGATCCGAAACACCTGGCGCTCTGGCAGAACGCGGCGCACGGCCGCATTGATCGCGCGGTTGGACGCCAGGTCGTGGCCCAGCGGTTTTTCGAGCACGAGGCGCGTTTCCGGGGTGTTGAGGCCCGCCACAGCAACTTGCTCGCAGACCTGGGTGAACAGCGACGGCGCCGTGGCCAGGTACATCACCAAGGTATCGGCCTGTCGCTCGTGCAGTCGAGCCGCCAGCAGGGCGTAGTCACTGGTCCGTGTCAGGTCCATCCGCTGGTACTGCAGCAGCTCGGCAAAACGTTCGAACTCCTGCGGGGCCGGTCGCTTGGAGCCTTCGACGGCTGCGAAGCGATCGCGGATCAGTTCTCGGTAGCGCGCGTCGCTGAGATCGTCGCGACCGATGCCGATGATGCGTCCGTCGTCGGGCAGGGTTCCGTGTCGAAACGATTGAAACAGGGCCGGCAGCAACTTGCGCCAGGCAAGATCACCCGTGCCGCCGAACAGGACAAGATCAAAAGCCATGCTGCGAAACCCCAGACGGTTGATTGCTTCATCCAATGTAACTTAGTTTCATCGCTTTTTGATCCCACGGTGTGTGAAGTTGAGTAGGCTCGTTGTCCGGCTGGTGTTTTCCCGGTTCGACCGGACGCTTCAATTGGGTATGCTTGTCATGTAATCTTGTTACCAATTCGGCAGTGGTTCCGGATGCGCCGCACCACTCGAAGCACCTTGAAGGAACACCCGTGAAGAAGATCTCGATTGCCCTCGCTCTGGGCGCAACGTCGACCTTGTCGTTGGCGCAGGGCCAGCTCAACGTCATCTGTTCGGTCCAGGCGGAGTGGTGCAACATGATCGGTACGGTCTATGCGCGCACCACGGGCACACGCGTCAATGTCTCGCTGAAGGGGTCGGGCGAAGCGCTCGCCCAGCTGATTGCTGAAAAGGACAATCCCAAGACCGATGTGTGGTTCGGTGGCACGGGCGACCCGCACCTTCAGGCGGCAGAGCAGGGCCTGAGCCTGGAATACAAATCGCCCAACCTGCAGAACCTGCATCCCTGGGCGCAGCAGCAGGCACAACAGTCGGCCTACAAGACGGTCGGCATCTATTCGGGTCCGCTGGGGTTTGGCTACAACACGGAGCTTTTGGCCAAGAAGAAGCTGCCCGTCCCCAAGACCTGGGCCGATCTGCTCAGACCCGAACTCAAGGGGGATGTGCAGGTGGCCAATCCCGCGTCCAGCGGCACTGCGTACACCATGATTGCGACGCTTGTGCAATTGATGGGCGAGGACAAGGCCTTCGAGTACCTCAAGTCGCTGCACAAGAACGTCAGCCAGTACACGCGCTCCGGTACCGGGCCGATCAAGGCGGTTGCACGCGGTGAAACGGCCGTGTCCATCAGCTTC
>CAYNWR010000189.1:0-5790 GCA_964400915.1 uncultured Burkholderiaceae bacterium | reverse complement strand
CACCGTGTTGGACTCGTACTCGGCCTGCACGGCATCGCTGCGCTCGAGCGCCTGCAGCGCCGCGCCGTCATAGCCGGACTCATTGGCAACGGCGATGCGAACCTCCGCCCGAGCCGTGTCGCGCTCTTCAGCCCACAGGGCACGCAACAGGGCGTGCGAGAGCGGCTGCACATCCAGGCCTTGCTGCTGCGCCGCGATCACCATCCAGCCCGCGTGCTTGTTCCAGTTCGGGTCTTCGTGCTGGCCCTGCGGATAGTGGCGCGGCTCCAGCACCAGGGGCATCTGCAGGTGGTCGCGCCAACGCGCCAGTTCCAGCGCGTGGTAGCTGCGCCGCGCCTGCGGGCGGGTGCGGATGGGAATGCCGCCGGTCTGCGGCACCACCCGCTGAAAGTCGTAGGGACGAAACCGCAGGCGCACGCGGTGACGGCGAACGATGTCCTGCAACTTCGGGCCGGCAAAATAGGCCCATGGCGAAGACAAGCTGTAGAAGCAATCGAGGGCAATCATGAATTCCATTATGGCGATGCGCATGAGCCCCCGCAGGAGCCCCCATGTCCTTTGACGCGTCGAGCGATCGGCTGGCCACCCGGTGGCCTGACAACGGCGTCGACAGGCCAGTTCTGGCGCCCGTTCCCTTGCAAAGCGCCGCCACCGCGCGCGACACGGCAGCATTGGCCGAACTGGCCAGCCGCGCACGGCGCGAGCTGGCGCTGCTCAACATACCGCCGGCTCCCTGGTCGTTGGCGGTCAAAGCGCCGGGCCTGGCGGCGTTGCCGGCGGCCGAACCCCTGGATGTGCTCATCGCGGGCGCAGGCATGTGTGGCCAGACCGTGGCCTTCGCCCTATGGCGCGAAGGCTTGCAACGTGTGCGTGTCGTGGACGCCCGCGCGCGCGGCGACGAAGGGCCCTGGGGCACCTATGCGCGCATGGTCACGCTGCGCAGTCCCAAGCACCTCACGGGCCCCGATCTGGGCGTGCCATCGCTGACCTTTCGTGCCTGGTACGAGGTACAGCATGGCGCCGACGCCGCAGGGCGGCACCCAAGCGCCCCGGGATGGGCCGGCCTGCACAAGGTGGGGCGCCTTGATTGGCGCGATTACCTGCTGTGGGTGCGCGACGTGCTTGCGCAGGCCGGCGGACCCGTGGTGGAAAACGAGGTGCGCCTCGTGCGCATCGAGGCCTTGGACGCTGCGCTGTTGCGGGTGCACCTGCAGGGCCCGTGCGGCCCCGAGACCGTCGTGACGCGCAAGCTGGTGCTGGCCCTGGGGCGAGAAGGCAGTGGCCGCCCGCGCTGGCCGTCGTTTCCCAGCCTTTCACCCGTCGTTTCTCAGAAGAATCAGTCCGCAGCGAGCATCCACCATAGTGCCGATGCTATTGATTTTGATTCACTTCGCGGACGGCATGTGGCGGTTCTGGGCGCCGGCGCTTCGGCGTTCGACAACGCGGCCTGTGCCCTGGAAGCCGGCGCGCGCGTGAGCCTGTTCGCGCGACGCGCACAGCTGCCGCAGATCAACAAGAACAAGTGGACAACTTTCCCCGGCTTCCTGCTGGGCTACCAGTCGCTGGACGACGACGCCAAGTGGCGCTTCTACACCTACATCTTTGACGAGCAGGTGCCGCCGCCCTGGGAAACCGTGCGCCGCTGCGACGCGCACGAGCACTTCGAGTTGCGCCTGGGATGCCCATGGCTGGACGTGCGTGCGCGCGACGACGGGCGGGTGGACGTGGTGATCAATCAACCGGGTGCGCCTGTGGAAACCTACGACGCGGTGATCTTTGGCACGGGCTTTGATGTCGACCTGCTGGAGCGCCCCGAACTGGATGGCTGGGTGGACGCCATCGACACCTGGGCCCAGCATGTGGGGCCACGGCGCGCGGCCGCGCACCCGGAGTTCGCGCGCTTTCCCTACCTGGGCGCGGGCTTCGAACTGCAGGCCGTGCCAGGCACCGACCAGCGCCGCGCCCTGGCGCTGAGCCAGGTGCACCTGTTCAACTGGGGCAGCACCCTGAGCCATGGTGCCCTGGCCGGCGACATTCCCGGCCTGGCCGTTGGCGCCAACCGCTTGGCGCAGCACATCGTGCGCGATCTGTTCACCGCCGACGCCGATGCCCATTGGCAACGGCTGCAGGCACACGACGAGGCCGAGCTGCTGAACACGCGCTGGTATGTGGCGCCGGATCAGCGCCAGCCTTGAAGCGCCGACGCGGCGCAATCGGCGCAGGCCCTGCGGCGTCGCTGGTGGCCAGCCACTGGCCACGCGGGCAGCTACTCGATCACGATGTTGGCGGTGCGCGCCACCTCGGCCCATTTCTGGCGGTTGGTCGATACCGTCTGCCGGAACTGCTCGGGTGTCTCCACGCGGATGCTGTTGCCCGCGGCCTCCAGGCGCTGCTTGACCTCGGGCATCTGAATCACCTGCCGCATCGCGGCATTGATGCGGGCGACGATGCGCGCGTCGGTGCCCTTGGGCGCAAACAGTGCAAACCAGATCGAGCTGTCAAAACCGCTGGTGCCGGCGACACCGCTTTCGGCAATCGTCGGCACCTCCTGCACCGCGCCCACACGCTGCAGCGTGGTCACGCCCAGAAAACGCACCTTGCCCGCCTTGTAGTGCGCCAGCCCTGTCTGCACCTGGTTCATGATGCAGCAGACCTCGCCCTTGAGCACCGCGCTGATGGCCTCCGGCCCGCCCTTGTAGGGCACATGGATCATCTGCAGGCCCGCACGCGAATTGAATTCGGCAAAGGCCATGTGGGTGCCCGCCCCGTTGCCGGTGGAGGCGTAGTTGTACTTGCCCGGGTTGGCCTTGACGAGCTCGACGAACTCCTTGACCGTCTTCACGTTGATGACATCGGGGTTGATCATCAACACGTTGGACACGTCCAGGATCGGCGTGACGGGCACAAAATCGGCCTCGACATCAAAGGGCAGGCGCTTGTACAGCGCAGCGTTGCTGCCGTGCGTGGCCGCCGTGCCGAACACCAGGGTGTAGCCGTCGGGCTTGGCACGGGCGACGAATTCGCTGGCAATGTTGCCGGCAGCACCCGGCTTGTAGTCGATCACGATGGGCTGCCCCAGCACGCGGCCCAAGGGTTCCTGAATGGCCCTGGCCACCACATCAATGCCCGAGCCCGCCGGAAAACCCATGATGAAGCTGACGGGCTGCTGCGGCCATTCGCCCGGTGACTGGGCCCAGGCGGACGCAGGCGCCGCCAGGGCGGCAAACAAACCCAAGGCAGCTGCCCAGGCGGGCAGACGACGCCCCAACGCGGTGGTGGTGGCACGCATTCGATTCCTCCAGTTGCAACGCAGGCCCTCATTGTCGCAAGGGTGCGAATCCCCTGTTCGCCGGGTCTCGATAATGCCAGCCATGGTTCGTCCCACGCAAAGGCTCTATCCGCAGCGCGAGCCCGCTGCCACCCTGCCTGCGGCCACGGTGCTGCTGCTGCGCGAGCGCCCCGGCACCGCTGGATTTGAGGTGCTGATGACGCGCCGCTCACTCAAGGCCAGCTTTGCACCCGGTGCCTATGTGTTCCCCGGTGGCGGCATCGACGAGGCGGACACCGTTGCCCACCCGCTCGCGCAACGGCGTGCCGGCCAGGACGACGCAGCGCTCACCGCAGCCATCGCCGCGATCCGCGAGAGTTTTGAGGAGCTGGGAATCGTTCTCGCCCGTGCTGCCGATGGGCGGTGGCCAGCCGCGCAGGACTTGGCCGGGCTGGATCGGCACGCGCCGTTTGCCCCCCAGATCGCGCAGCGCGGCTGGACCCTTGCCGCCGACGCCATCGCGCCCCTGGCCCACTGGACAACCGACCGCGACCTGCCGCGTCGCTTCGAAGTGGATTTTCTCGTGGCGCTGTGTCCACCAGACCAGGAACCGGCGGCCGACGAACGTGAGCAGTTCGAGCCGATCTGGATTGCCCCGTCCGAAGCGTTGGCGCGCCATGCCACAGGGGATTTCTTCATCATCTTCCCCACCATCCGCACCCTTGAGCGCATGGCCAACTACCCCAGCGCACAGGCTGTGATGGACGACGCGCTCAAGCGCGGCCCGCTGTGGCGAAGTTGCCCGAGGGCCGGGATGGACGGCACACAAGAGGTGCGCTTCATGGAACACGAGGCGCCCTATGGCGAGCTCGAACTCACCAGTCCCGACGGGCAGATCGTGCACCGGCTGGACTGGCGCCACGAGCCCGTGGGCCTGCTGGGCAACGTGATGCGCCTGACCGCACCCAACCCCGGCATGATGACCGGGCCGGGCACCAACACCTACATCGTGGGCACGCCGGATAGCGGTTATGCCGTGATCGACCCCGGTCCCGATGACGCGGCGCACATCGCCCGCATCCATGGGGCCACCGGGGGCGATGTGCGGGTGATCCTCTGCACCCATTCGCATGCCGACCATTCGCCGGGTGCACGTCCGCTGCAAGCCCTCTGCGCGAGGGCACCCCACGGCCAACCCGCCATCGTGGGACTGCCGTCGGCACCAACGGCCCGTGCGGCGAGCCAGTTCACACCCGATCGACCGCTACAAAATGGAGAGCTAACTGTATTGACCGGTCGCTCGCTATCGGCCGATTTGATCGAAAAGCACAGCCTGAAGGCCGTGTTCACGCCCGGCCACGCCGCCAACCACGTGTGTTTTGTGCTGCTCGAAGATGGACTGCTGTTCTCTGGTGACCACATCCTCAACGGCAGCACGACGATCGTTGATCCGCCCGACGGCAACATGGCGGCCTACCTGGATTCGCTGGACGAACTGGCTGGGCAATGTGTGGCGCATGACGTGCAATTCATCCTCCCCGCCCACGGCCACGTGCTGGGTCAACCGCAGGCCGTGATCGCTCACCTGAAGGCACATCGCCTCAAGCGCGAGGCCAAGGTGATTGCGGCGATGCGAGCGCTGCCCGGTGCCGGCCCGGATGCCTGGGTGCCACTGGCTTACGACGACACGCCCCAGCGCCTGTGGCCGGTGGCCAAGCGATCCTTGCTGGCGCACGTGGAGCGCATCGAGGCGCTGGGCCTGGCCGGGGGCTGAACGGCACCATCGGCGGCGCTGGCAGCCGCGCATCCGTGGTCGTCAGCGGGCATCAGCCGCCATTTGTCGGGGGAACCGGCGCGCAGCGCTCGGCGCGCTGCAGCATCCATGTGCGTTCCGCTTCGTTGGCCGTCAACTCGGCCGCACGCCGAAAAGCCGCCTCGGCCTCGGGCTGGCGACCCAACTTGTCCAACAGGTCGCCCCGCGCGGCAAACAGGGGGGCATAACGCTGCAGGTTTGCCTCGGCATGCAGAGCCTCCACCAGGGGCCAGGCGACCTGCGGGCCGTGGGCCATGCCCAGCGCCACCGCCCGGTTGAGTTCGACCACCGGCGACGGCATCCGGCGCACCAGCTGACCGTACAGGTCGGCGATCAAGGTCCAATCGGTGGCTTCGGCGCGGCGTGCCCTTGCATGGCACGCCGCAATGGCCGCCTGCAGGGTGTAAGGACCGGCCTCGGCGTTCACCGCCAACGCCCGCTCAAGCGCGGCCAGTCCCCGCTCGATCAGAAGCCAGTCCCATTGGCTTCGATCCTGGTCCAACAGCAACACCGGGCGTCCGGCCGCATCGGTGCGGGTGCGCAAGCGCGAGGCCTGCAGTTCCAGCAAGGCCTGCAAGCCATGGGCTTCGGGCTCCTGGGGAACCAGCTGGGCCAGCACCCGCGCCAGGCGCATGGCCTCTTCGCACAGGCCGGCACGCGTCCATTGCGCACCACGGGTGGCTGCATAGCCTTCGTTGAAGATCAGATA
>CAYNWR010000188.1:0-5792 GCA_964400915.1 uncultured Burkholderiaceae bacterium | reverse complement strand
ACGTGGCCTTCTATCGCAAGAGCGAGGCCATGGCCGCGCGCATGGGGGTGCAGATGATGAACACCTGCACGCCCTATCAGGTGGGCAACGTGCCCACGCGCGGCGAACACTGCGCCTGGATGGAATCGTCGGCGATTGTCTACATCAACTCGGTGCTGGGTGCACGCACCAACGCCGAAGGCCGCGAAAGTGCCAGTTGCGCCATGCTCACGGGACGCATCCCCAATTGGGGATTTCATCTCGACGGACCGCGCCTGGCCACCCTGGGCATCGAGCTGGACATCGACATCGACACCGTCGAGGACTGGGGCCTGCTGGGTTACTGGATGGGCGGCTGGGTGCAGGACCAGGTGCCCGTGGTGTGGCGTCGTGGTGGCCAGGCGCTGCGCCCGGCCAACCTGCCGCGCCTGAAGCACTTTGGGGCTGCGGCCTCGTCGTCCGGTGGCGTGGAGATGGTTCACTTGGTGGGCATCACGCCCGAAGCCCCGAGCCTTGAGGCCGCCACGGGTGGGCGGGCATTGCGCGAGGTGCGCCGCTACGGGCGTGAGGAGCGAACCGCCACGCTGGCCACCATCAACCACACGGGCCGCGAGCGCCGCGTGGACTACGTGATGCTGGGGTGCCCGCACTACACCATCGAACAGATCTGGGAGGCGGCCTGCCTGCTTGAAGGGCGCCGTGTGCACGCGGACTGCGCACTGTGGATCTTCACGCCACGTGCCATCAAGGCGCTGGCCGATCGCAACGGTTACACCGCCACCATCGAAGCCGCTGGGGGGGTGCTGATGACCGACAGCTGCTCGGCCATGAGCCGCGCCGTTCCCAAGGGCACGCGCGTGGTGGCGCTGGATTCGGTCAAGCAGGCGCATTACCTGCCGGCCATCCTCGGCCTTCAAGCCTGGTACGGCACCACGGCCCAATGCATCGAAGCGGCCTGCACCGGGCAATGGGGAGCAACGCCGTGACCCAAGTGCCCACGCGCAGCCCGGTATCACAAGAGGCCGCCGGGCCCGGCCACCCGCGCGACACAAACATTTTAAGTTTGATAGCAAACAAACAAGGCCCGACGCTCGCTACCGGCCAAAAAGATCTGAAATGGGTTGAAATCGGTGTGTTGCAGGGCCGATGTGTGGTGCCCGGCGTGGCCCAGGCCCTGGCGCTGGTCACGCGCGATCGCATCTCGGGCTGGGGCGGCGTGGACCCGCGCACGGGCACCGTGGTGGAGACGCGCCACGAACTGCGCGGCCAGTCGTTTGCCGGCCGGGTGCTGGTGTTTCCGGGGGCCAAGGGTTCTTCCGGCTGGTCCGCGCAATTTCACGTCGCCCGCCTGATGGGCACCGCGCCCGCTGCGTGGCTGTTCAACGAGATGAACACCAAGATGGCGCTGGGGGCGGTGGTCAGCCATGCGCCGGCGGTCACCGATTTCGACCGCGATCCGCTGACGGTGATTTGCACGGGCGACCGCGTGCACGTGGACGCCAGCCAGGGGCGTGTGACCGTCTGGCGCCTCGCGCCCGCCTGACACCTCTTGAGACCTTCGCCCACCCAGCCCATGACCCGAACGCTTCGCTCCAACTTTCCCCGTGGCTCCTACCTGTGGTCGGTGCGCAATGCCCAGTGGCAGGCCCTGGGTCTGTCGGAGGCCGACTGCGACAAGCCCAAGATTGCGGTGGTCAATTCCAGCAGCAAGCTGGCCAGTTGCTTCAGCCACCTGGACGAGGTGGCGGCCATCGTCAGCGACGCGATCCGCGCCGCCGGCGGCGTGCCGTTCGAGATCCGCACGGCGGCGCCCAGCGACTTCATCACCGGCGCGGGCGCGCGAGGCGCCTACATGCTGGCCGCGCGCGACCTGGTCACCCACGACATCGAGGTGGCCGTGGAAGGCGCGCAGCTCGACGGCATGGTCTGCCTGACCTCTTGCGACAAGACGGTGCCGGGCCAGTTGATGGCGGCCGCGCGCCTGAACATCCCCACCATGCTCGTGCCTTGCGGCTACCAGGCCAGCGGCGAATTCGAGGGGCATCACTGCGACATCGAAGAGGTGTTCATCGGCGCGATGCATGTGGTGGCCGGCACCATGGACCGCGAGCACCTGGTGTCCATGAGCCGCCAGGCCATCCGCTCGCCGGGGGTTTGCTCGGGCATGGGCACGGCCAATTCGATGCACATCGCCACCGAGGCGCTCGGCATGGCATTGCCCGGCAGTGCGCCGGTTGCCGCGATGAGCCCGAAGATGAAGACCGACGCCGCAGCGGCAGGCGCACGCATCGTGCAGATGATCTGGGACGATCTCAAGCCGCGCGACATCCTGACCACCGGGGCCTTCTCCAACGCCGTCCAGACGGTGCTGGCCGTGGGGGGATCGGTCAACTGCATCAAGCACCTGCAGGCCGTCGCCACCGAGGCCGAATGCGGCGTGGACGTCTATGCCCTGTTCGAACGCCTCTCGCCCCAGGTGCCCGTGGTGGTGGCTGTGCGTCCGGTCGGCGAGCATTCGATCGAGGCCCTGGAGGCCGCGGGCGGGTGCCGCGGTGTCCTCAAGACGCTGGCCGACCGGCTCGACCGCCAGGTGCTGGGGGTGTCCGGCCAGACCCTGCAGACGGTGCTGGACCAGACCGGGCCACCCGATGCCCAGGTGATCCGCCCGCTGGCGCAACCCTTTGCCACCCTGCCCGCCATCGTCATGCTGCGCGGCAACGTCTGCCCCGACACCGGCATCGTCAAGGCCGGCATAGCTCCGCGCAAGTCGCGCCGCTTCACCGGGCCGGCACGCTGCTTCGACACCGCCGATGCCGCCATCGCCGCCATCCGCGACGGTTCGGTGCAGCGCGGCGACGTGATGGTGATGCGCGGCGCCGGCGCCAAGGGCGGCCCGGCGATGGGCGGTGGTGCGTCGCGCGTGGTGTTTGCGCTGGATGGCGCGGGACTGGGCGCCGACGTGGCGCTGCTCACCGATGGGCACCTGTCGGGCCTGGTGTGCAAAGGCCTGGTGGTGGCCGAGGTGTCGCCCGAGGCTGCCGTGGGCGGCCCCCTGGCGCTGCTGCGCGACGGTGATGCCATCACCATCGATCTGGACACGCGCCGTTGCGACGCGGCCCTGGACGATGCGCAATGGGCTGAACGCCGCGCCGCGTGGCAACCCGCCCCGCCGGCCTTTGATCGCGGCTGGCTGGCCCTGTACCGGCGCAACGTGGGCAACACGGCCAGTGGCGCCGTGGTCAGGTGATTCCTGTTTTTATAGCAAAGAGGTGAACATGGACGCTCGCTACCCGCCCAAATCGTCAAAAAATGTAGTTCAAGCGTCGCGTCGACGCGCTTTGGGGCACCTGGCCGGTTTGGCGGGCCTGGCTGGCGTCGTGGGCGTGCCGGCCGTCACCTGGGCGCAGGCAGCCTACCCCAACCGACCCGTGCGCCTGATCGTGCCGTTTGCGCCCGGCGGAGCCGCCGATGTGATGACCCGCATCATCGGCGCCGGCCTGGGCAAGCAACTGGGTCAGCAGGTGGTGGTCGAAAACAAGCCGGGTGCCGATGGCATCCTGGCCGTGACCGAACTCATGCGCGCGGCGCCCGATGGCTACACCATCCTGATGGGCACCAACACCGCAATGGTGGCCGTGCCGTCGCTGCGGCCCAACCCACCGTACGACCCCTTCAAGGCCGTCACGCCCTTGTCGACGGCTGGCGAGTTCTCGATGTTCCTGGCGGTCAACCCCCAACTGCCGTCGCGCAACCTCGCCGAATTCCTCGACCACGTGGCCGCCAACCCGGGCAAGTACAACTCGGCATCGAGCAACAGCGCAGCCGAACTGGCCATGCTGCAACTGCTGTCCACCCGCAGCGCCAAGGTGGTCAATGCGCGCTACAAGGGCGACGTGCAGGCGATGACCGATCTGATCAGTGGGCAGGTGCACATGATGTTCTCCACCGGCACACTCACGCCGGGTTTTGCCAAGGACGGCAAGGTGCGCGCACTGGTCACCTTGTTGCCCAAGCGCAGCCCCTTGCTGCCCGACGTGCCCACGGCGGCCGAACTGGGCATTGGCAAACTCACCATCACGCCCTGGGCGGGCTTTTTCGGGCCAGCCGGCATGCAGACCGATGTGGTGGACAAGCTCAGCACCGAACTGCGCAACGCGCTGGCCCGTCCCGATGTGGCCGATCAGCTCGTGGGACAGGGCTTTTCGGCCTACGGCATGAGCTCGGCGGATTTTGCGGTCTACTTCAAGCGCCAGTGGGACGGGTTCGTCAACACCGTGCGCGAGAACAACGTCAAGTTCGACTGATCAAGCCGTCCAACGCCGCCAGGGCATCGGCAAAGCGGTAGGTGTCCAGCGCTTTGCGGATCGCTGCAGCGGCGGCGGGGTCGGACGCGGCGAGTGCGGCCTCCATCCGATCGAAAACATCGACGGCGCCAAGGTCCGATTGCACCAGCAACTCGCGCAGGGCCTCCAGATCGGGTCGCCGATCGGGCGGCAGCGAAGCGCCTGGGGTCGAGCCGCCACCCGCGGCTTGGGGAGGCTCGGCCAGGACGTCGGACAGACTGGTGGCCATGGCCTGAAGCTGGTCGCCCAGCCGGGCTGCAACGGGTGCCAATGGGTCCAGACTGTCGCCAGCACGCATGCCTTGCTCCAGGTGCCTGGCGTTCTCTTCAATACCCGTCATGCCCAGGGTGGCTGCAACGCCCTTGAGCGAATGCGCCACCCGCTGGGCCGTGTCCCGGTCGCCTGCCTGCATGGCTTGTGTCCACGCCTTGGCGTCGTCGGCATGGTGCGCCACAAACTGGCGCAACAGCTTCAGCAACACACTGGATTGCCCCGCCGTGAATCGAAGCGCCACGCCCACCTGCAGCCCCTCGATGCCCCACAGGCGATTGATGAGCTCCAACTGGGCATCGGCGTCACCGTCCAGTCTTGCCCCGGCCGCGCCCGCAGCGGGTTTTGCTGCATCCGTGGCAGTCGTGCCCCGGGCTGGTTCGGCCCCCATATGCGACAGCCATTTGTTCAGGGCGCGGTACAGCAGATCGGGGTCAACCGGCTTGGCGATGTGGTCGTCCATGCCTGCCGACAGGCAGGCCTCGCGGTCTTCGTCGAACGCGTTGGCGGTCATGGCCAGAATGGGCGTGTGGGCGTATCCCGGCAGTTGCCGGATGCGTCGCGTGGCTTCCAGCCCGTCCATCTCAGGCATCTGGATGTCCATCAGGACGATGTCGAAATGTCGCTGGCGGGCCGCGTCGACCGCCTGTGCGCCGTCGGGCACCACGTGCACGTTCAAGCCCACACCGGCGATCAGCGCCTGCGCGACCTCTTGGTTCAACAGGTTGTCTTCGGCCAGCAGCACCTGCGCACCGCCGCGCAGACGCAGCGCCTGCTCGGCGTGCGAACTGGCCATGGCTTCGCGCAACGCAGCCTGACCGTCGTGTTGAAGCAGCCCATCAAGCGCAACCGCCAGGTTCGTGGGTGTGAACGGCTTGGCCAGGTAGCCAGCAAACCCGGAATCCGCCAGGGACACCCGTGCGGCTTCATAAGCGGCCGAAACCAGGATCATTCTGGGAGGCCGCTCAAGCCCAGCCGCCTGGATGGCGCGGCCGAGCGCCAGCCCATCCATGTCGGGCAGGCGCCAATCCACAAAGACCAGTTCAAACGGCTCGCCGGAGCGGTCGGCATCGCGGATCAGCGACAAGGCCCGTTCCGGATGATCGGCCTTGGCCACACGCATGCGCATGGACTCCAGCATCGCGGCCATGGATTCGCAAGCCTCTGGCAGGTCGTCAACCACCAAGGTCCGCAGGTCCG
>CAYNWR010000187.1:0-5813 GCA_964400915.1 uncultured Burkholderiaceae bacterium | reverse complement strand
ATCAGGCGGCTGGTCAAGGTCTCGAGTTCGCTGGGCTTGGCCTCGCGCTTGAAGAAGCTACCGGGAATCTTGCCAGCGGCATAGGTCTTTTCGATGTAGTCGACGGTGAGCGGAAAGAAATCCTGACCCGGCTTGGACGACTTGGACGCCACCACGGTGGCCAGCACCACGGTGCCGTCGATGTTGACCAGCACGGCGCCGGTGGCCTGGCGCGCGATCTCGCCGGTTTCGAGGACAACGGTCTTGTCGCCCCACTGGAAGGTCTTGGTGACTTTGTTGAAAAGGCTCATGAATGCTCCTAGGAGAAGAGGACGGTGCGCCGACATGGAGCACCAGGAGCCCGATTCACCGGCCGGCGACACGATGCCATTCCAGCAGGCCACATCGGATGGCCAGATGGAATGACACAGCGCGTGTGCAGACGGATGCTCCGGGGCGACACCGGAGGCCGCTGGAACAGGTCCAGCGACGCCCGGAATGTTTCACACGTTCAACGACGCAGGCCGAGCTTGGCGATCAGCGCCGAGTACCGGTCGGCGTCACGCGCCTTGAGGTAGTCGAGCAGCTTGCGCCGACGGCTCACCATGCGCAGCAGCCCGCGGCGGCCATGGTGGTCCTTGACGTGTGTCTTGAAGTGGGGTGTGAGTTCGTTGATGCGGGCCGTCAACAGGGCGACCTGAACTTCAGGGCTGCCGGTGTCATTGGCGCTGCGGGCGTTGGTCTTGACGACCTCGGCTTTGACGGATGCGGCGATCATTGTGCTGGGATCCTCGATACAGATGGCCACCACGCGGCAGCCACCATCGTTGGGTGGGCCCAGGGTGTCCGGTTGCGACTTGCGTTGGCTGCCGGAACCTGCTGCCAACGTGCTACGTTGCCCAAACCAATGGGCAAAACCCTCGGATTGTAACGCAAAGCAGCCTGGCGATGCCTTCAGGAGGCGGGCGCCCCGCCCGAAGGATCTGCCGCATCGCCGCTTGTCATGCCTGCGCCTGCAACCAGGCGCGCAGGCGCTCAACCCCCAGCCCAAGGCGCTGCGGATCCCGGGACGCGAAGCACCAGCGCAGCCAGCCCTGGGCTTCGGGTGCGAAGGCGTCACCCGGCGCCAGGCCGAGCCCAGCCTGCGCCACCAGGGCCTTGGCCAGGGCCAGGGAATCCGCGAGGCCCGGCTGGGGTGACAACCTGAAAAAGGCGTACATGCCACCCAGGGGACGCGCCAGCTGCACCCCGGGAAGTTGCTGCAGGGCGCCACACAAGACGTCCCGGCACTGACGCAGATGCGCCACCACGCGGGGCGTGACCGCATCGCGCTGCTCCAATGCAGCGATACCCGCGCGCTGCGTGAACACGCTGGCACACGAGGTATTGAACTCGATCAGCTTGCCGATCTGCGGCGTCACGCTTGGCGGCAGCACCAGCCAGCCCAGGCGCCAGCCGGTCATCAGAAAACTCTTGGAGAAGCTGTGGGCCACCAGCAGACGGTCCTCTGCAGCGGCGACGTCCAGGAAGCTGGGGGCACACGCCAGCGGGGAAGGTGCGAAGTAAAGGCGTTCGTAGACCTCGTCGGCCAGGATCCAGGTCCCGGTGCGCCGGCAGTGCTCAAGGATCGCTGCCTGCTCCTCTCGGGTCAGGGTCCAGCCTGTCGGGTTGTTGGGCGCGTTGATGATGAGCAGGCGCGTGTCGGGCGTGATGGCGTCGAGCAGGCGCTGCAGGTCCAGCTGCCAGGCACCTGTTGCGTCGGGTTCGAGCGCAACACCGGTCAACCGGGCACCCATGATGCGGGCCTGCGCCGTGAGGTTGGGCCAGACCGGTGTGACGGCGACCACCCGGTCACCGCTGTCCACCACAGCCTGCACCGCCAGCATGAGCGCGTTGACGCCACCCGACGTGACCGCAATGCGCGATTCATCCATCGGGCCGTGCAGGCCGCCCATGTACGCGGCCAAGGCGCTTCGCAAGGGCGGCAAGCCCAGGTTGTGCGCGTAGAAGGTCTCGCCTTGCTGCAGGGATTCGATGGCCGCCGCACGGATGAAATCCGGTGTGACCTCGTCGCTTTCACCGAACCAGAACGCGAGCACGTCCGCGCGGCCAAGCCCCGCATTGGCAACTTCGCGGATGCGGGAGGCTTCAAGATCAACAATGGTCTGGCGCATGGTCGGTGGTGATGGTTTTCTGGAGGCGATCGGTGTGTGCCCCTCAAGCCACAATTTGGGGGACTTGACGCTTCGATCAAAGCGCGCCATGGTAATGGCCCATGACA
The DNA here is from genome assembly GCA_964400915.1 of uncultured Burkholderiaceae bacterium. Classification (GTDB taxonomy): domain Bacteria; phylum Pseudomonadota; class Gammaproteobacteria; order Burkholderiales; family Burkholderiaceae_C; genus CAYNWR01. The sequence continues at coordinate 3,553 of CAYNWR010000187.1, read as the reverse complement.
CACACGATCCCGGCTTGCAGGTCCGTCCTCCGTTCACAAGCGCCGCTTGGCCAACCAACATCCATCACGCTCGCCATCACCAACCCCACGCCGCGCACCCGGAAGAAGGCGCTCACGCTGGTTCTGGCTGCGGGATTGAACCTTGGTGCTGCGACCCCAGCGATCGCAGCCGACAAGGCAGCCCCAACCACGCCGCCACCGGCAACCGCTGCCAGTGCAACCCAGAAGAAGGCCGTGAAGGTCAAGGTCGACCCGGGCAGTGCCGAGACGCCCGCCCAGCGCAATGCGCGCCTCAAGCGTGAATGCAAGGGACGACCCAATGCCGGCGCCTGCCTGGGCTTCGCATCCTGAAATGCGCGGCGCGTGGACGCGGGCCCTTGAAGTCATGGCATGCAACCTCAATTGACGAACACCAGGGGCATGCCGGCATCGTGCCGAGCAAGCCTACCCAAATAGGAGTTCGTCATGTTCTTTACCCCCACCGCCCGCCACGCCCACCTGGCCCCCGTTTTTCGCGCGATCGATCCGCGCTTTCAGCGTTTTCTTGGCACCGCTTTTGCCGCGGCAAGTTGCGCAAGCCCTGCGCCTTCGATTCAACGCGACGAGAAGTCCTGGACGCTGTCGCTGGACATGCCCGGCATCGGCCGCGAGCACCTGCGGGTGGACATCGAAGGTGCTGTTGTGCGGGTTGAAACCCTTGCCGATGCGCCCCGCTCGTACCGCGCCGCCTGGGAGTTCGCGCAGGACATCGACGCCAGCGCCAGCGAGGCCAAACTCGACAACGGCGTGCTGGTGCTCAAGCTCGCCAAGAAGGCGCCCGAGTCCAACGCCACGCGCCTTTCGATTCAGTGATCCTGGCGCCCATCGCGGGCGCTCGGATCAAGCTTGATCCGCCGGTGCGACGCTGCGCTGCGTGAGCGGCCAGCGCGGCGCGACGTCAAAGCGGTAGTCGGCCCGGGGCACATCAATCCCCGCATCGGCTCGCAGCACCGCAGCGGCCGCGATCATCGCGCCGTTGTCGGTGCACAGGTCCAATTCAGGGTAATGCACGGGCACCTTCATCTGGCGACACGCGGTGTCCAGGTGCACACGCAACAGCCGGTTGGCACCGACCCCCCCGGCCACCACCAGGCGACGCAACCCACTTTGCTCGATCGCGGCACGCGCCTTGGCAACCAGCACCTCCACGATCGCCAACTGTGTGGCAGCCGCAAGATCGGCACGCCAACGGCCTGGCGCGTCGGGCGTGCGCGCGCAGCGCTGGGCCTGTGTCAGCACGGCCGTCTTCAGCCCCGCAAACGAAAAGTCCAGATTGCCCTGGCGCAGACCCTGCATCAGGGGGCGCGGCAATTTGAACGCCGATGCGTCGCCCTGTGCCGCCAATGCGGCCAGCGCGGGCCCGCCGGGATAGCCCAGACCCAGCAGCTTGGCCGATTTGTCAAACGCCTCGCCGGCCGCGTCGTCGATGGTTTCTCCCAGCAGTTCGTAGTTGCCGATGGCCCGCACAGCCATCAATTGGGTGTGCCCGCCCGACACCAGCAAGGCCACGAAGGGAAACTGCGGCGGATCGGCCGAAAGGAAAGGCGACAGCAGGTGGCCCTCCAGATGGTGCACAGGCAGCATGGGCTTGTCCAGGGCGGCTGCGATGGCGCAGGCCGTGGCGGCGCCGACAAGCAAAGCCCCGGCCAGCCCCGGCCCGCGTGTAAAGGCCACGGCATCCAGCGCGTCCACGGTCACCTGCGCCTGTGCCAGAGCGACATTCAGCAAGGGCAGCACGCGCCGCACGTGGTCGCGGCTGGCCAGCTCCGGCACCACGCCGCCGTAGGCCTCGTGCATTTGCACCTGCGAGTGCAAGGCCTGGCCCTCAAGGTGCAGGACTCCCCCGTCGCTGGACACCACCGCCACACCCGTTTCGTCGCACGACGTTTCGATTCCAAGCACACGCATGGCCGCCGAGTTTAGAGGGCTCGCCCTCCCGAAGTGCCCCGACCTTGGCGCGAAACTTGCGCCATGAGCGACATGATCCCCGTCCACTCCCTGAGATTGGTCGTTGTCGCACCGGAATCGACCACCGCGTCCAGCTCGGATGCGTTGGCCGAAGCGGTGGCCGAGCGTTCACGCGCGCTTCGATTGGCCTTGCTGGAGGAAGGCTACAACCTGGTTGCGGTTCTGCCTTGTGACACGTTCTTGACCGAACGCATTGCGCAGATCCAGCCCGACATGATCGTTGTCGATGCACAAAGCGAGGCGCGCGACGCGCTGGAACACGTCGTGATGGCCACCCGCGACGCACGCCGACCCATCGTCCTGTTCACCGACGACCCTGACACGCGCCACGTGGGCGATGCGGTGGCAGCCGGTGTCACGGCCTATGTGGTGGCAGGGCTGGCGCCCGAGCGTGTGCGCCCGGTGCTCGAAGTGGCCATGGCCCGCTTCGAGCACGAGCAGCACCTGCGCGGCGAACTCGAACAGGCCAAGCTAGAGCTGCGCGAGCGCAAGCTCATCGAACGCGCCAAGGGCCTGCTGATGCAGCGGCGCGGCGTTAGCGAAGCGCAGGCCTACGAGCTGTTGCGCAAGTCCGCCATGGACAAGGGCCTGCGCCTGGGCGACGTCGCCCAGCGCCTGGTCGACGCGGCCGACCTGCTGGCCTGACCGACCGCCAAACCCCCGCCGCGGCTGATTTCTACGCCGCATCACCCCGCCAGATTGGTGCAACGCACAAAACTGGTGCCGCCACACCCTCCACCATCCGATTTCGAACATTTTTGGCCAGTAGCGAGCGCCGTATTTGGCGTCTTTGCTATTTATTTCGAAGCGATTTCGGATCATTCGGAACCTGTTCAGGCTGGCATGCCGCTTGCATAAATCCAGTCAGGATCAACGGCGATCTCACCCGGATGGGTGAACCTCAAAGGCGAGGCTGACCCATCCTGACAGAACAAAGGCGTTCGCACGCCCACGCAGCACTTCGGTCTGCGTCGGTGGTGGCGACGCCTTTTTTTTTGGCCCTTGTTTCGGAGTGACCGACATGAACATTGAACGCAACCCCTCCATCGGACGCCGGGCCGTGCTGCAAGCGGCAGCGGTCGGTGCCACCGGCCTGTCGCCTGCCCTGCGCGCGGTGGTCCATGCCCAAGGCTCGGACAAACCCGAAAAGGAGGAAGTGAAGATCGGATTCATTCCGCTGACTGACTGCGCGTCCGTGGTGATGGCCAGCGTGCTCGGTTTCGACAAGAAATACGGCGTCAAGATCATTCCGACCAAGGAAGCCAGTTGGGCCGGCGTGCGCGACAAGCTGGTCAACGGCGAGTTGGACATGGCCCACGTGCTCTATGGCCTTGTCTACGGCGTGCACCTGGGCACAGCCGGTCCCAAGAAAGACATGGCCGTTCTGCTTTCGCTCAACAACAACGGCCAGGCCATCACCTTGTCGAAGGCGCTGGCCGACAAAGGCGCGGTCGATGGCCCCAGCCTGGCCAAGGTGATGGCGGCCAACAAGCGCGAATACACGTTTGCCGGCACCTTTCCCACGGGCACACACGCCATGTGGATG
>CAYNWR010000186.1:0-5836 GCA_964400915.1 uncultured Burkholderiaceae bacterium | reverse complement strand
CGCTCACCCATGCCTACCTGGCCGCGGCCTTTCAGGTGTTCTTCAATCCCAGCTTTCGCTATGTGCGCGAGGTGGTCGATGGCAACAACGCGGTCTTGGAGTTCGAAGTGGATCTCGACGGTGTATCGGTCAACGGCGTGGACATGATCACCTGGAACGATGACAACCAGATCACCGAGTTCAAGGTGATGCTGCGCCCGCTCAAGGCCATCAACCTGATCCATCAGAAGATGGCGCAGATGCTGCAGCGCCAGGCCAGCGGCGGATCGGCGTGATGCCCGGTGCGCCTTCCCCCAGGCGCGGCACAATGCGCGTTTGCATCGAGGAGCGCACATGACCTACCCCAACACCCGCTTGTTCATCAATGGCCAATGGCAAGACGCTGCGGACGGCCGCACCCTGGCCGTTCACAACCCCGCCACCGGCACCGAGATCGGCCGTGTGGCGCACGCCGGCAAGGCGGATCTGGACGCGGCCCTGGCCGCCGCACAAAAGGGATTTGAAACCTGGCGCGACATGACGCCGGCGGAGCGCAGCAAGATCATGCGCAAGGCCGCCGGTCTCATGCGGGAGCGCGCGGGCGACATCGCCAAGGTGCTCACGCAGGAACAAGGCAAACCCGTTGCCGAGGCCAAGGTCGAGGCCATGGCGGCGGCGGACATCATCGAGTGGTTTGCCGAAGAGGGCTTTCGGGTCTATGGGCGCATCGTGCCCTCGCGCGGGAGCCTGGCCTTGCGCCAGATGGTCATGAAGGACCCGGTTGGTCCTGTGGCCGCCTTCACGCCCTGGAACTTCCCGATCAACCAGGTGGTGCGCAAGGTGGGTGCCGCACTGACGGCCGGGTGTTCGATGATCGTCAAGGCGGCCGAGGAAACCCCCGCCGCACCAGCCGCCCTGGTCCAGGCCTTTGCCGATGCCGGCATTCCGCCGGGTGTGCTGAACCTGGTCTACGGCAACCCGGCCGAGATCTCCAGCTACCTGATTCCGCACCCGGTCATCCGCAAGATCACCTTCACGGGCAGCACGCCCGTGGGCAAGCAGCTCGCCGCGATGGCGGGCCAGCACATGAAGCGCGTGACGATGGAACTGGGCGGCCATGCACCCGTGATCGTGTGTGAGGACGCCGACATCGCATTGGCCGTCAAGTCGGCCGGGGCGGCCAAGTTCCGCAATGCAGGTCAGGTCTGCATTTCGCCCACGCGCTTTCTGGTGCACGAAAAGGTGCGCGCCGAGTTCGCCGCGGCCCTGGGGCAGCACGCCGCGAGCCTGAAGGTGGGCGATGGCCTGGCCGAAGGCACGCAGATGGGCCCCTTGGCCAACCCGCGACGCCTGAAGGCCATGGCCGAAATCACCGAAGACGCCGTGCAGCAAGGCGCCACCCTGGTCACGGGCGGTGCCCGCATCGGCTCCACCGGCAACTTCTGGCAACCCACCATCCTGGACAACGTGCCGACCACGGCCAAGGTCTTCAACGACGAGCCCTTTGGTCCCATGGCGGCCATCCGCGGTTTCTCGGACCTGGACGAGGCCATCAAGGAAGCCAACCGCCTGTCCTTCGGCTTGGCAGGTTACGCGTTCACCAAGTCGCTCAAGAACGCCGACCTGCTGGCGCGGCGCGTGGAGGTGGGGATGTTGTGGATGAACATGCCGGCCATGCCTTCGGCTGAAATGCCCTTTGGGGGCATCAAGGATTCGGGCTATGGCAGCGAAGGCGGTCCCGAGGCGGTCGAGGCCTACCTGAACGTGCGGGCCGTCAACATCATGCATGTCTGAGCGCACCATCGGGTGCTCGCAGGACCTGCGCAGGGCCCCGTTCGGGGTCTGCGGGCAGTTTTTTAACTGTTTTGGCCGATAGCGAGCGTCAGTCCTAACAAATAAGCTATTGTTATGATAGCTCCCGATCGCTCCGACGTTCTGCCCGTGGTGGATGCGCACCACCACTTCTGGCAGCTCGGAGCGGGGCCGTTGCGCTATCCCTGGCTGCAGGACACCCCAGCCCACCCTTTTTTCCTGGGTGACCACCGCGCGATCTGTCGCGACTTCCTGCCCGCGGATTACCGCCGCGAAAGTGGCGCCTGCCAGCCAATTCGTGTCGTCAAGACCGTTCACGTCGAGGCCGAGTGCGATCGCTCGCAGCAGGTGGCCGAAACCCAGTGGCTGGCGCAATTGCACGCGGACACGGGCATGCCCCATGCCATCGTGGCCCATGCCTGGCTGCACACGGACAACAGCGAGGACGTGCTGGCCGCCCACAAGGCCTGCCCCCTCGTGCGGGGCATTCGCAGCAAACCCGTCACAAGTGCCAGCCCGGGTGAATCCGTGGCCGGTGCACCGGGCAGCATGCAGGATCCGCGGTGGCTCGCCGGTCTGCGCCGACTGGTGGGGCATGGCTTTTCGTGGGATCTGCGCGTCCCCGCCTGGCATCTGGAAGAAGCCGCTGCGGTGGCGCGCACCAACCCCGATCTGCCGATCGTGCTCAATCACACGGGCTTTCCCTGGGACCGCAGCGAGGCTGGCCTGGCCCTGTGGCGACGCGGTATGCGCCTGCTGGCCACCTGCCCCAACGTGTACTGCAAGATCTCGTGCTTGTGCGAACCACAGCGCCCCTGGAGCTATGAAGGCAACCGCCGCATCGTGCTGGAGACCCTCGAATTCTTCGGCCCGGCGCGTTGTATGGTCGCGTCCAATTTTCCAGTCGACAGCCTGCGCGTGCGATTTGCGACGCTGTTCGATGACCTGTTGCGCATGACCGCTGACTGCAGCGCGGCCGAGCGGCGCGACATCTTTCATGACACCGCTGTTCGCTTCTACCGCTTGTAGGACCTGGCTTTGAGCACGTCCGCCAGCCGGCACGGAGATGGAATGGCATGAAGATCCTCGTGCTCGGTGCCTACGGCAATTTCGGAGCCCGGGTGGCCCGCCAGCTGGCGGGCCACCCCCACATCGAGCTGCTGGTGGGGGGGCGCGACGCGCAGCGCTGCCGGGCTCTCGCGCAGAACCTGGGAGCGGCGGTGGTGGCCCATGCGATCGATCACACCGCGCCCGACTTCAGCGACCGCTTGCGCCGCTTGGGTGTGCAACTGGTGGTCCACACCGCCGGTCCGTTCCAGGCGCAGGGTTACCACGTGGCAAGCGCTGCCTTGCAAGCAGGCGCTCACTACATCGACCTGGCCGACGGGCGGCGGTTTGTCTGTGATTTCGCCCCGGCACTGGATGCTGCGGCGCGTGCCAGCCAACGTTGCGCCATCACCGGCGCCAGCACGGTGCCGGCCTTGTCGGCGGCCGTGGTCGATCACCTGACCAGCGGCTGGCAGCACATCGACTCCATCGACATCTGCATCGCCCCAGCCCAAACCGCACCACGCGGCAAAGCCACGCTGCAGGCCGTGCTGGCCTACTGTGGCGAGCGCATCGACGTGTGGCAGGATGGCCGCTGGCGCACCCGAATCGGCTGGGCCGATCTGGAGCGCGTGCACTTTCAGCGCCTGAAACCACGCTGGGGCGGCATCTGCGACATTCCTGATCTGGAGCTGTTCCCCGCCCATTACCGGGTGCGTGGGCATGTGCTGTTTCGCGCAGCCCTCGAAGTCCCGTTCACCCAGGGTGCACTGGCTGTCGCCGCGCGTTTGCGCGCCCGTCGCCTGCTGCCGCCCCTTGCGGCGTGGGCGGGCGTGCTGCAGCGCAGCGCCCCCTGGTTTGATCGGTGGGGCAGCGCACAGGGCGGCATGGTCGTGCGGGTGACCGGCCAGGATGCGGCAGGAACGGCCCGACGCCGCGCCTGGCACATCAGTGCCGATCAGGACCATGGCCCGGAAATCCCCTGCATGGCGGCCATCCTGCTGGCGCGGCGCATCGTCCGCGGTGACACCCCTGCGGCCGGCGCCATGAGCAGCCTGGGCTTGTTGCGGCTGGACGAGTTCGAGCCCGAGTTCGCGCGCTGGGGCATGCAGACCGACGTTCTGGTGGAGCCGACTGGCGATGGTGCAGCGGCGCCTTGAATTCGACATGCCGGCCCCGCCGGCCGTGGTGTTCGATGCGTTCCATCACCAGATCTGGCGACGGCGCTGGGATCCAATGGTGGCGCGCACGGGCATATCCGGGGGCGCGGACTGTCCCTATGTCGGGGCCGAGACGGTCAGTCGCGGCGCGGGTCTGTTGTCCTGGATCGAAGTGCGCACCCGGTTTGTCAGCTTCGATCGCCCGAAGGTGGCGGCAGCAAGCATGATCGGTGCGTCCTTTCCCTTTGCGCGCTGGTCTGCGGCCATGCGGCACCGTGCCAGCGCTGATGCCAGCCGCTCCACCATGATCTACATCGTCAATTTTGATGTCGCGTCGGGTCTGGCGCGCTGCGGTTTGCAGCCCATCGTGACGGCACTGTTCGTGGCGCAGACGCGCCGGCGCTTCTCGTGCCTGCAATGCTTCTTGCAGGAGCACCAACAAGAAATCGTCCACTGGCAAGCCGCGACAGCGGGCGGCGGCCCATTGCCGCCATCTGGCCAGTCTGGCAGGCCACGATGAACACCTACCTGTGGGTCAAGACCCTGCACGTGGTGTCCAGCGTGGTGCTGGTGGGCACAGGCTTTGGAACCGCCTACTACTTCTACTTTGCCAACCGCTCCGGTTCGCATGCGCTCCATGCATGCAAGTGATGCCAAATGATCGTTTGAACATTGTGGCCGAGGCGCGCATATTCATGCTCATGCGGAATCCCAACCACCGGAGCATGCCATGAACACCTTGTCACTTGCGAAGTCTCGAATCGAAACCCTGCCGCGTGGGCGCGCCCAGTTGGTCGAATGCCTGGCCGGCACGCTTTGGGTGACCGTCGATGCCCAGCCCGAGGACATCGTGCTTGAAGCAGGCGAGCAATTTGTTGCCCCTGCGGGCGAGCGCACGCTGGTCTATGCGCTCTCCGATGCACAGCTGCGGGTGGGCCCCTTGGTGTCGCCCGAGACATCGGCCACGCCGGGGAAGGCCGCGTGGCAGGCGCGCAGCACGGCACGACGGGCAGTGCCTTGGCCGGGTCGCCTGCGTCCGGCCCTGGGATTGTGGTCGGCGCTGCGCCAACTGGGGGTCTGATCAGCGCCTTTGGATTGTTTTCGGCCTGTAGCGACCGCCAATTGGCTATTGTTCGCTATAAATAATGTAGTGTTTGTCAGGCCAGCCGGCCCTGCTGAAAATCCCGCACGGCCTGCATCAACTGGGCCTGGGTGTTCATCACAAACGGGCCATATTGCGCGATGGGCTCGTTCAAGGGACGCCCGGCCACCAGCAGCAGCCGCGCCTCGTCCGTGCCGGTGTTGCCCACCCGAAGGCCATCCATCGAGGCCTGGGTGGCCAGCACTGCCATGCGCTGGCGCGGCACGCCCTGCCCCGCGCAATCCACGGCGCCGCGATACACGTAGAAGAAGGCGTTGTGTGCAGCCGGCAGCACCTGCTCGAAGGTGGCCCCTGGCGCCAGATGCACATCCAGCAGCAGGGGCTCGGTGTCTTCACGCGACATCGCTCCGGTGCAAGCGCCGGCGCTGCCCATGGACTCGCCGGCGATCACCCGCACGCGCACGCCCCCGGCCTGCAGTTCGGGAATCGCGTCCGACGGGATGTCGCGGTACCAGGCCGGGATCATCTTGCGGGCGGCCGGCAGGTTCAGCCACAACTGAAAGCCTTCCATGCGGCCCGATTCCTGCTCGGGCAACTCGCTGTGGATCACCCCGCGGCCGGCCGTCATCCATTGCACACTGCCATTGGTGAGCAGGCCCTCGTTGCCCGCCGAATCGCGATGCCGCATGCGCCCGGCAATCATGTAGGTGACCGTCTCGAAGCCGCGATGCGGGTG
>CAYNWR010000185.1:0-5864 GCA_964400915.1 uncultured Burkholderiaceae bacterium | reverse complement strand
TAACTATGACCAGATGACGCTCGCTACCGGCCGATTTTGTTCAGAATCACCTCAAGAAGGCTGGTTTCCCCGCTCCAGCCCCTGCCCGTGCGAAGGCGGCCGGGCGCAGCGGTGCGAAGGCAACCGTGCAACCATCGTGAAGACACTTCTGGTCGCGACCTGAGGTTTTGTGCCTTCCGCGGCGCCAACCCCCGCCATCAGGCCCAGCGCGCGCGCAGGGCGGGCGCTGCGGCCAGCGTGTCGCGATAGCCGGCCTCGATGGCGCGTTCGCGAAACTCCCGGCTGGCGCTGACCCAGTAGCCGAAGTCGGGGTGCAGGTAGACATCCGCGGCGGCGGCGTCCGGAGCGATGGTGGCGCGCTTGCGCAGGTCGCCTTCGCGAAAACGCTCGGCGCCCGCAGGTGCCCGGTCCTCGTGGGCCGAGGCGTCAATGGCCAGCACACGCACGCCGCCCAGGCGCCGCGCCACGCGCACCGGCAGCGGGCAGGCCAGATCGGCGTCGATGTAGGGTGTGCCGCGGATGCGCACCGGCGTGTAGAGCCCTTCGATGGCGGAGCTGGCACGAACGGCCAGGCCCACGTCGCCAGCGACAAACGCAACGGGCCGGCGCGATGCGCGCTCGATGGCCACGGGCGCAAACGGCGTGGCAAGCCGTTCCAGGTAAGGGGTGCTCAACTGCACACGCAACCATTGCGCCAGCGGCGTGCTGTCCAGCCGTTCGGGCGAACCGATGGACAGGCGTGCCAATGCCAGCGGCGACAGTCCATGTGCAAGTTGTTCGATCTCCAAGGCGCTGAATCCATCGGCATACAGGGCGCCCACCAGCGCGCCGACCGACGCACCCACAACCAGATCGGGTCGCAGCTTCAGTTCGTCCAAGGCCTTGAGCACCCCGATGTGAACGTAGCCCCGCGGTCCACCCGAGCTGAGCACCAGGGTCCGAATGCGCTGGGGCCAGACCGGAGCGGAGCGCTCGGGATCGCGGGCCTTCGGTGCATCCTCGCTGGTGTGGTCCTCGTCGTTGTGCATCGCACAGCCGGGCAGGGCGCCCAGCGCGGCCATGGCCGTGACGAACAGGCCCAGGCGGCGACGATTCGAAGGGATCTGCATGGCTGAGCAGTTTAGGGTGATACAAAGCGTCGCATGAACACCTCTGCAATGTCAAAGCCCCTGGGTGGCGTGCGTGTGATCGAGATGACCCAGGTGATGGCAGGCCCCACCTGCGGATTGATGCTGGCCGACCTCGGTGCCGACGTGATCAAGGTCGAGCGCCATCCCCACGGCGACGACACCCGCGCCTTCGGGGGCGGCGGCGCACACGGCATGACCGCCCCATTTGTGATGATGAACCGCAACAAGCGTGGTGTGGTGCTGGACTTGCGACGCGAATCGGATCGCGAGAGCCTCTGGCGGTTGCTGGCCGACGCCGACGTGCTGCTGGAGAACTACCGGCCGGGCACGCTCGAGAAATTCGGCTTCGGCTACGACACCGTGCACGCGCGCCTGCCGCGCCTGGTGTATGCCAGCATCACGGGCTGGGGCGGGGTGGGCCCCTTTGGTCAGGAGGGCGGGTACGACATGATCGCGCAGGCCTTCGCAGGCATCATGACCGTGACAGGCTCGGGCGACGGCAAGCCGGTTCGGCCAGGCCCGTCCCTGGCCGATGTCAACGCCGGGCTGCTCGCCACGGTGGGCATCCTGGCGGCGTTGCGCCAGCGCGATGCAACGGGTGAGGGCCAACGGGTGCAGACGTCCCTTCTGGAGGCGGCGCTGCAGCAGCTGTACTGGTATGCGGCGGTCTATTTCGAAACGGGAAAGACCCCAAAAGCGTCGGGGTCGGCGCACCCCTTGTCGGCGCCGTATCAGGCCTTTCGGGCGGCCGACGGGTACCTGGTGATCGGTGGGGGCAACCAGGCCAATTGGGAGCGGGTTGCGCAGGTGCTGGGGCATCCCGAATGGGTCGCCGATCCGCGTTTTGCCAGCAACGCCGAGCGCAAGCGCCATGACGCCGAGTTGGCTGAACTCATCGAAGGCGTGCTCGCGGCCCATCCGGTGCAGACCTGGTTGGAACGCCTGCGCGCCGCCGACGTTCCTGCCGGCCCGGTCAACGACATTCCCACAGCGCTGTTCAACCCGCAGACCGACGCCTTGGGTTTGGTGCAGACGATCAACCAGACCGCCGATCAGCCCGGTGGTGGCCCGGCGCGTGTGCTGGGCCTGCCCCTGCGCATGTCGGCGTTTTCAGCACGCATCGAACGGCCGGCGCCCCTGCTGGGACAGCACAACGCCGAGTTGCTGAAAACGCCAGACGCCGGCGCCTAGCGGATCACCAGCACCGGCACCCCGCAATGGGTGAGCACCTGCTGGGTTTCGCTGCCCAGCAGCAGGCGCTTGATGCCCTTGCGGCCATGTGAGGCCATCACCACCAGATCGACCTTGTGTTTCTTGGCCGCTGCGATGATGGCATCCGATACGAGGTCGGAGCGCACGGTAACGCCCTTGGCCTTGACATCGCGCTTGCCGGCTTCTGCGCACACCGCGTCGACAATGGCCTGGGCGTCGGAGGCCCACTGCACCTCGACGCGGGCCACTTCCTGGGCCGACATCGGAACGGAGCCCTCGAAATAGCTTTGCGGGAATCGCGGCGTGACCTTGAGCGCCACCAGGTCGGCGCCACAAGTGGCGGCCAATCCGATGGCGTGCTTGACGGCCTTGTTGGAGAGGGTCGAGCCGTCGGTGGCAACGAGGATGCGTGAATACATGGTGATGAACTCCTGGGTTGGGTGTGCGATGCTGGCCTGACCAGCCCCTTGCACCCTCTACCTGGGTGCGCCGCAGGGGGCTTTCAAGCGGATGCGCCAAGCATGCGCCAACGCGTTGGTCTGGTCTTGATCCAGGTCAAGACTTGTGGCATGGTGGTGCAGGTGCTGTGCTTGCGAAGGCGCACAGCGCTTAACCTCGTGGCCTCATGTCCAGCCTGAATCCACCGATCGCGCCTGCCGATGGCGCGGGCCCACTGTCGGCCAGCGCGGGGCGGCACGTCGAGTGCCCGCGCGATCGCCAGGCGCTGCCCGTGCTCGACGATCCGGCCGAATGGCAGGTGTTCAGCTCCCCGGCGCAAGGCGAACCAGGCTCGTGGGAATCCAAGGTCGTGATTGAAGGCATGCACTGCGCTGCCTGCGCCTTCAACGTCGAACAGGCGCTGCTGGCAACCCCGGGTGTCCGGGCTGTCGAGGTGGACGCCATCCGGGCGCGGGCGCGGGTGCGCTGGTCGGCAGACGCTACACGTCCCTCGGCCTGGATGGCACGTCTGCTGGATGCCGGGTACCACGCGGTGCCCGCCCACGACGCCGGCGACGCCGAACACAAGCGCCGCGAGCAACGCCAGGTGTTGTGGCGCTGGCTGGTCGCCGGGCTTTGCATGATGCAGATCATGATGTACGCGACGCCGGTCTACCTGGCGCCCGCGGGCGACATCGGCCCCGAGATGGAACGACTGCTGCGCTGGGCCAGTTGGGTGCTGGTGCTGCCTGTTGTGCTGTTTTCCTGCCGGCCATTCTGGGCACAGGCCTGGCGCGATCTGCGCCACCGCCGCCTGGGCATGGATGTGCCGGTCACGCTGGGCATCGCCGTGACCTTTGTCGTGAGCACCGCCGGCACCTTTGAACCCGATGGCCCTTTCGGCACCGAGGTCTATTTCGATTCCTTGTCGATGTTTGTGTTCATCCTGCTCAGCGCACGCTGGATGGAAGCGCGACTGCGCGAGCGCACCGCCGCGACGCTGGATGCCGCGCTCCACGCCGTGCCCGAATGGGCCGAGCGCGTGACCGCATCCGGTGCGATCGAACGTGTGAGTGTGCGTCGCCTGCTGGTGGGTGACGTGGTGCACATTGCCGCCGGCGATGTGATCGTCGCCGACGGCACGGTGCTCTCGGGGCACACCCACGTTGATCAGGCCATGCTCAATGGCGAGGCGCAGGCGCTGGCGCGCGGGCCGGGCGACGCGGTCCTGGCGGGCAGCCACAACCTCAATGGCAGCATCACGCTGCGCGTCACTGCGCTGGGGGCCGACACCCGGCACGCGCAGATCGTGGCGCTGATGGAGCAGGCCGCCGTGGAGCGACCCCATGTGGTGCACCTGGCCGACCGCCTGGCGCCCTGGTTTCTGTGGGGTGTGCTGGTCCTTGCGGTGCTGGCCGCGGTGTTGTCATGGTCCCGGGGAGCCGGACACGCCCTGATGGTCGCAGCGGCCGTGCTGGTGGTGACTTGCCCCTGCGCGCTGTCGATCGCCACACCGGCGTCGCTGCTCAACGCAGCAGGGCGCCTGGCGCGATCAGGCATCTGGGTGCGCCGTCTGGCAGCCTTGGAGACCCTGGCCCGTGTGCGCGTGCTGGTGTTTGACAAGACCGGAACCCTCACCGAAGGCACGGCACGCGTGGGTGTCGAAGCTGTGCGGGCCGGTCTGCACCCAGCCCAGGCACTGGCCTGGGCCGCCAGCCTGGCAGCAGGTTCCCACCATCCAGTCGCTCAAAGCCTGGTTTTTGAAGCCAATCGGTCTCTGGCGAGCGCCAAGTCTGGTGAAAATGATATAAAAAATGTAGCGTCTGCGCTGTCCTGGCGGGACGTGAACGAAAAGACCGGGCAGGGCATCGAGGCCCAGGCGACCGATGGCACGGGCGGATGCTGGCGCCTCGGATCGGCGGCCTTTTGTGGTGTCACACCGCAGGCCGAAGCGGCATTGGTGGCAGGGGCGGCAGGGGCGGCGGACGTCCCGGGCGGCCAACCCGGTCTGGACGAAACCGCCGAGCGGCGGGGTCAGGCACCTGCGCTGGCGTCGGCGCGATCCCGTGTGTACCTTCGTGATGGCAGTGGCCTGGTCGCGGTGTTTTCACTGGATGAGCAGATTCGTGCGGACGCGGCCCTCACCATTCGACGGCTCTTGGCGCGCGGACTGCAGGTGCAGATCCTGTCGGGGGATCAGCCCTTGCCGGTGGCCCGCGTGGCGCAGGCGCTGGGCATCGACCGCTATCGCGCGGGTCAGTCACCCGACGACAAGTTGCGGGCCATTCGAGACATGCGCGCGGGCACCGGCGCGCTGGCGATGGTGGGTGATGGCCTCAACGATGGGCCGGTGCTCGGCGGCGCCGACGTCGGGCTTGCCATGGGGCATGGGGTGGCGCTGGCCCGGTCGCGGGCAGACGTGGTGCTGGTGGGCACGGGCCTGGCCGGTGTGGTCGATGCCATCGACATGGCGCGGCGCACCGTTCGCATCGTGCGCCAGAACATCGCCTGGGCCGTGGCCTACAACGCCGCCTGTGTGCCCCTGGCCGTGCTGGGTTACCTGCCAGCCTGGGCCGCAGGCCTGGGCATGGCAGCCAGTTCGCTGCTGGTCATGGGCAACGCCCTGCGGCTGGCCAGCCCTGCCGCTGTGCAGACCGATTCGACCGACGAGGCGTCGTCGGGCCCATCGCTTGCAGCCAGCGCGTGCGCGGCCCCCTGGCCGAAAGCCGCCTGAACCCGTTCGGACCTGCGATGGACATCCTGTACCTGCTCATCCCGCTGTCGGTCGGCCTGGCGCTGATCGTCGTGGGGGCGCTCTGGTGGGCTGTCCATCGTGGGCAATTTGAATCGATCGAACACGAAGGCGAGCGCATCCTTCGGGACGATTGACCTGAATCAAGGCAATTAAAGCCTTGAGCCTCGAAACTTGATGCGATGCAACAAGAAAGGTGACCGATGAGCGATGTGAAGACGTCCAACCGGGCTGCCGTCTACGACGATACCGTCGTCCGGCAGTTTTCCGTCATGGCGGTGGTCTGGGGAGTGGTGGGCATGCTGGTCGGCGTGATCATCGCGGCCCAGCTC
>CAYNWR010000184.1:0-5886 GCA_964400915.1 uncultured Burkholderiaceae bacterium | reverse complement strand
CTTTGAATGCGGCCGTCGAGGCTGCGCGCGCGGGCGAGCAGGGCAGGGGCTTTGCCGTGGTGGCCAGCGAGGTGCGCGCGCTGGCCGGGCGCAGCGCCCAGGCCGCGCAGGAGATCAAGGACCTGATCGTCGATTCGGTCGCGCGCATCGAGTCCGGAACCGCCTTGGTGTCCAACGCCGGCGCCACCATGTCGGACATCGTCGAATCGGTCCATAAGGTGACCGAGATGATCAACCGCTTCACCACGATCACCCAGGCGCAGGCGCGCAGCGTGTCCGCGATCGATCAGGCGGTGGGCAGTGTGGACCACATGACCCAGCAGAACGCGACCTTGGTGGAGCAGGGTGCCGCCGCAGCGGCGAACATGCGGGAGCAGGCGCAGGAACTGGCCCAACTGGTGCAAGTGTTTCAGGTGCGCTCGAACCTGCCCGTGCTGGCCCAAACGCCCGGCGCAGCACCCGCTGTGGTCGCGGCTCAGAAGCCTGCAGCCCCATCGTCAGCCAGTCGGGCGGTGGCGCCACTTCGTGGCGCGTCGGGGGCTGCGGCGCGTGCGCCGCTGGCCACGATTGACCCACCCGTTGCCATCGGCCACCGACCTGCCGCGCCACGCCTGGCCGCGCCCACCGGCGGCGGGCGCCCACCGCAAAGGCCCGCCAACGATGTGCTGGCGGCCGCGCTGCTGCCGCGCCATGCGCCGCAATTTCAGCAGCGGCGCGAGCCACCACAATTGACCCACGCTGTGGCGCCAGCGGTGGCCCGAGCCCGTCCGGCACCGGCATCGCGCCCTGCATCGCCGCCTGCATTGCCATCCGTGGCCGGGGTCAGAACCGCCCCGGTTGCGAGGCGCAGCTCGCCCAGCGCCGCGGCGGCGACAGCCGGCAGCACGAAGACGGCCACCATCCCGGCGCCCGCGCCAAGGCCCGCAGCACCGCGTGCACCGGTTGCCACACGCGTGCCGGCACCCATTGGTGGTGCCGCGCCACGAACAGCACCCTCTGCATCGCCTGCGGGTTCTACAGCGCTGCGCAGCCCAGCCCAGCGGCCGGCGGCTGCACCGGCCCCTGGCGCGCGAGTCGCACCGGCCACTTCAGCCGCTGGGTCGGTGTCTGTCCCTCGTGCCACCCCACCCCGCACTGCGCCTTCGGGCTCGGCCGCCGCAGGGGCTGCTGCGGGTGCTGCACGGCCCGCAACGACCAGTGCGGCGCGTGCCATGCCTGGGACGGCTGCACGCCCTGCGTCCGGGTCCGGTGCCGTCGCAAGGCCGACCGCAGCGCTGCGGGCGACCGCGCGCTGAAGCGGTTGGCCAGGCGGGCGCGGCCCCCAGCGCCGCGGGATCGATGCCTAGTTGCGGATCTCGGCGATCAGTTCAACTTCCACACAGGCGCCCAGCGGGATCTGGGCCACCCCAAAGGCGCTGCGCGCATGCGAGCCTTTGTCGCCGAACACCTGCACCAGCAACTCGCTGGTGCCATTGACCACCAGGTGATGCTCGGTGAAGTCGGGGGCCGAGTTCACCAGGCCCAGCAGCTTGACGATGCGCACCACGCGATCCAGGTTGCCACCACACGCGGCCGACAAGGTGCCCATGAGTTCGATGGCGATGCCGCGGGCGGCGGCCTTGCCTTCTTCCGTCGTCATCGTCTTGCCGAGCTGGCCGACCAAGGGTTTGCCATCGCGGCGGGCGATGTGCCCGCTGATGAAGATCAGGTTGCCGGTCTGTACCCAGGGCACGTAGGCGGCAGCGGGGGTTGCGACGGCGGGCAGGGTGATGCCGAGCTCTTGCAGGCGTTGTTGGGCGCTCATGGAAAGCCTCCAATGGGGATATGAGTCAAATGAAACAAACGCGCATTGTCGCCGGGGTGGCGGTCAACCGTGGTGCAGGCGTCCGCATTCAATCTGGGTGATGCGTCTGCCCTTGTTCACCGCGTCCCTCGGTTTTGTGGCGGGCACGGTGGTGCAGATGCTGCAGGCGCATCTGTGGCCGCCGCCCGTCTACCTGCTGTTGGCGACTTTTGGGCTTTTTGGGCTCGTAGCGAGCGTCGCAGCTTCGCGCTTAGCTATTTATTCGGTAGCGGGTCAAAAGGCCTGGCTGGGCGGCTGTGTGCTGGTCAGCGTGGCCCTGCTGGCATCGGCTTGGGCGGGTGGGCGTGCCCACCTGCGTGCGCACGATCGCATCGATGCAGACCTGGAAGGGCGCACCCTGCAAGTGAGCGGTGTCGTCGCCGGGCTGCCGCAGAGCAACGAGCTCGGTGTGCGGTTTGTGTTTGCCACCGAATCCGCCCGCGACGAGGCGGGCCAGCCGGTGCGCGTGCCCGATCGTGTGCTGCTGGGCTGGTGGGGTGGCACACGCAGCCTGCGCCTGCGCACGGACGACACCGCACGCGACGGCGGCTCGTGGGCTGCGGGCGACAGTGACACCTGGGATCTGCAGGCCCTGGCGCCCGATGTCCGCGTGGGCGATCGATGGACCTGGACCGTGCGCCTGAAAGCGCCCCACGGTGCGCGCAACCCCCATGGCTTCGACCACGAGCTGTGGCTGTGGGAGCACGGCATCGGCGCCACGGGTTCCGTGCGCGCCGGTCCGCGCGATCCGCCGCCGCAGCGCCTTGAAAGCACGGGGGCGCACCCCGTCGATCGCTGGCGGCAGCGCACCCGCGATGCCATCGAAGCGCACCTGGCCGGCACCGACGACAGCCGCCGCGCCACCGCCGGCGTGGTGGCTGCGCTGGTGATGGGCGATCAGGCCTCGATCGAGCGCGTGGACTGGGACGTGTTCCGCGCCACGGGCATTGCCCACCTGATGAGCATCTCGGGTCTGCACATCACCCTGTTTGCCTGGTTGGCGCAGGCGTTGATCGGCAGCCTGTGGCGCCGTTCGGCCTGGCTGTGTCTGCGCCTGCCGGCGCCCCACGCTGCGGCCTGGGGCGGCCTGCTGCTGGCCACGGGCTACGCCCTGTTCGCAGGCATGGGTGTGCCGGCACAGCGCACCGTGCTCATGCTGGCCTTGGCGCTGGGCGTGCGAGGCCTGGGTCTGGTCTGGCCGGCTGCCGTCACGTGGGTGGTGGCCTGTGCCGTGGTGCTGGCCTTCGATCCCTGGGCCGTCACCCAGGCGGGTTTCTGGCTGAGCTTTGTGGCAGTGGGCATCCTGTTTGCTGGCCCGCCGGCCGCGCCCCTGGCAGGCCGCGCGTGGCTGTCGTCAGCCGCACGGGCCTTGCTGCGCGAACAGTGGCTGGTGAGCGCGGCGCTGGCGCCGCTGTCGTGTGTCCTGTTTGGGCAGGTGTCGCTGGTGGGGTTGCTGGCCAATCTGGTGGCGATTCCCTGGGTGACGCTGGTGGTGACGCCGCTGGCACTGACGGGCATGCTGCTGCCGCTGGCCTGGGACGGTGCCGCTTGGGCCGTTGATGTCATGCTGGTGATCCTGCGGCCCCTGTCGCAACTGCCGGGTGCGGTGTGGGACACCGCCGCCGCGCCCGCCGGGGTGTTGGCCCTGGGCCTGCTGGGTGGTGGGTTGCTGGCGCTCGACTGGCCCCGCCCGTGGCGCCTGGCCGGCATCGCGCTGATGCTGCCGCTTCTCACGTGGAGGGTCGACCGTCCGGCGCCGGGCGAATTCGACGTTCTGGCCGCCGACATCGGGCAGGGCAACGCGGTGGTGGTGCGCACACGATCCCACGCCCTGCTGTACGACACGGGCCCGCGCTACTCGCGCGACAGCGACGCGGGGCACCGCGTGCTGGTGCCCCTGCTGCGCGCGCTGGGAACGCGCCTGGACCGTGTGGTCGTAAGCCACCGCGACAGCGACCACAGCGGTGGCGCGGCCGCGGTGCTGGCCATGCAGCCGCAGGCGCTTGTGTTGGCGTCCTTTGGTCTGGAGCCGGCTGCAGCGGCGCCGCAAGCCCCCATGCGCTGCGAGGCGGGCCAATCCTGGGAATGGGACGGTGTGCGCTTTTCGATCCTGCACCCGCTGGCAGAGGCCTACAACGCCAGCCCCGCCTGGCGTGCCAACGCCCTCAGTTGTGTGCTGCGCATCGAATCGCCGAAGGGGGTGGTGGCCTTGCTGGTGGGGGATATCGAAGCGGCGCAGGAAGGCGCGCTGGTGGCCGGCCAGGCGCCGCTGCGCGCCCATTGGCTGCTGGTGCCCCACCATGGCAGCAAGACCTCGTCGACCGAGGCCTTCGTGCAGGCGGTGCGTCCTCTGCACGCGGTGGTGCAGGCCGGCTACCGCAACCGCTTTGGGCATCCAGTGGCCGCTGTGGTGGATCGCTACCAGGCCGTGGACGCGCGCGTGACGGAACTGGCGGCTTGTGGTGCGGCCACGTGGTCGTCAGACCAACCCGAAACCATGGCGTGTGAACGCGAGCGCCGGCATCGGTATTGGCAACACGAGGTGCCGCCGCGGGGGCCGGATTCGCCGCGCAGGTAGCGGCTGGTCGCCCAGCGACGGGACACGCTGCCTGCACGGCTCCCGCAGCGCTCACTCCACGCGGATGTTGGCGTTCTTGACCACGTTGGCCCAGCGCGGAATCTCGGCTGCAATCAGCTGACCGAAGGCCTGGGGGCTCGATGGGCTGGGTTCCGCGCCTTCCGATGCGAGGCGCGCCGCGACCTCGACCGTCGTCAAGGCCTTGTTGATCGCTTCATTCAGGCGGGCAACCACATCGGCCGGCGTGCCGCGTGGGGCGACTACGCCATACCACTGGTCGGCTTCGAAATCCTTCGTGCCCGCGACACCACTTTCGGCCACGGTGGGCACATCGGGCAACAGGGGCAGGCGCTTGCGGCTGGAAACGGCCAGAGCGCGCACCTTGCCCGCCTTGATGTGGGGCAGCAAAGCAGGGATTCCGGAAAACAGCGCCTGCACCTGCCCCGCCACCAGGTCGGCCACGGCCGGTGCCGTGCCGCGGTAGGGAATGTGCAGCAGCGACATCTGCGTGCGCAGCTTCAGGTATTCCATCGTGGTGTGTGCGGCGCTGCCATTGCCGCCCGACGAGTAGTTGATCTGTCCAGGCTTGGCCTTGGCCAGTGCGACAAATTCCTGCAGGGTGCGCACCGGCAGCGAGGGGTGCACCGCCAGCACATTGGGCACACCGGCCACCCAGGCCACCGGCGCAAAATCCCGTGCCGGGTCGTAAGGCAGGCGCGGATACAGCGCGGGGTTGACGGCCAGGGTGCCGTTGTGCCCCATGAGCAGCGTGGTCCCGTCGGCCGCCGCCTTGGCCACGCGGTCGGCGCCAATCGAGCCGCCGGCCCCCGGCACGTTGTCGATCACCACGGGCTGACCAAAGGCCTTGTTCAGCTCCAGGCCAATGGCGCGCGCCAGGATGTCGGTGCTGCCGCCGGGCGTGAAGGGCACCACGATGCGAATCGCCTGGGTGGGCCATTGGCGTTGGGCGAAGGCCTGGGGCAACAGCCCGGCCAAGCCCAGCCCCTGCACAGCGCGGCGGCGGTTGCGGTTCATGTTTTCTCGATTCATGGTGAAGTTGGCGCAAGGGTTCAGGTATAGGGCTTGATCGCCTGGCGGACCACATCGCGGACCAGGTCCATGGCCAGGCGCTGCGTCTGGGTGGCGGGCCGTCTGGCGGACCAGACCAGCTTGAGCTCGCTCAGGATGCGCGGCGAGCGGATCGCGCGCAGCACGAAGGGCGAAGCGTCGCCGAAGTTGGCCAGCGTGTAGCGGGGCAGCACCGCGTGTCCCATGCCTTCGTGCACCAGGCTCAGGATGGCGTTGAGGCCATCGACCTCCAGCGCCACCTTGATCGATCGCCCCAGGCTCATCACTTCATCCTCGATCAGCATGCGAAACGCGTTGGGGCGGCTGGGGATGATCAGCGGCAGATCGGCCACGTCGCGCAACGCGATGGGTTGGCGCCATTGCGCCGCGTTGCCCT
>CAYNWR010000183.1:0-5918 GCA_964400915.1 uncultured Burkholderiaceae bacterium | reverse complement strand
CAACTCTGGCTGGTCCACGCCGGCAAGGCCAACATCTACAAGCTGGCGTACGTGGAAGGTTTCGAGCGGTTTTCGCCGGGCTCGGTGCTGACGGCGGCGATGATGGAACATGTGCTGGAGGTCGACCGTGTCCACGAAGTGGACTACGGCATGGGCGACGAGCCCTACAAACGCGACTGGATGAGCCACCGCCGCGAACGCGTGGGCTTGATCGCCTTCAACCCCCGCACGGTGCGCGGGCTGTCAGCCGCGATCCGGCATTTTGGTGGGCGCTGGGTGCGCCAGTTGATCCAGCCACGCCCCGGTGGCTGACGCCACTTCATCGCGCCAACTGGCGCGCGAAAACGTGTGATCGGCGCCCGCGATCGTGATGTGCTGCACTTGCTGAGGCGAAAGACAGCCTTGCCATTCAGGCGCTGTACCGGCCAAGTCGAGGAACTCCAGTCCCGTGAGGTCGTTTTCGCTGGTGATCAACAGTATTTTGCCCTGTAGCGAGCGCCAACCCTCACGCATTCGCTCTATAAATGATAGCGATCGAGTCTGCGATCTGCCCCGGATGCGGCGCCATTTGGCAGCGAACTCGCGCAGTGCAGCAAGGGGCACGCCGCCTCGCATCAACTTCTTCCAGAACTCAGGCTCCAGGAGCCGGCGCCGGTAATAGTGCTGGATGTGGCTTCGATCCAAACCTTGCGGCGTGCGCACCCAAGGATTGAGCAAGCACACACCCGCCAGGCGGCGATCGTCCGCATGGGTGGCCGAGCGCATGAGGATCGCCGACGCCGCGTCACACAAGCCCCACAACACATGTTGCCGCACGTGATGAGACTGTCGGTACAGGGCTTCGACTGCGGCGTCGATCTCGGGGCCGATCGATTCAAAGCCGGCAAAGGCGCCTTCGGCATCGCCCAGGCCGCGCAGGTCGAAACGCATCACCACATGCCCACGGGCCGCCAGATGTCGCGCCAGCAAGACGAATTGCCGGTGGCTGCCGACGCGGTACTGCGGCCCGCCCACCACGATCACCACCCCAAGACCGGAGTGAACCGGATTGGATGGGCCCGCACCCTGGTGGGCAGGCGCCGCGACGATGGCAGGCACCCAGTCACCTGCAAAACGCCAGCTCAGCGCGGTTTCCACAATGGGATCACCCGAATTCATGACGTGTCCTGCCCTTGCAGCAGGACCGCCAGGCTGGCGTCGATGATGGATGGGGCGTGCTCGATTTCCGGGGCTTGCCAGAAGGCGGGGTCCACCACCGTTTGCGCGCTGCTGGCCCACCCGGCATCCTGAAAGCGGGACAGCACCTGGCTTACGGCGGGGGATAGGGCGGCCCCAGCCGCGGCGGCGACTTCGACCACGAAAAGGCGCCGATGCGGTGTTTCGTGCTGCCCAGGTGACGGCTCGGGTGGCGCGAGCACGGCGGCTCGCAAGCCCGCACAGAGCGCCGGGGACAGCGTGTAGCCAGCGATTTCGACCGTGTCCCCAGCCTCCATGGCACGGCGCAAACGATCGATCGGACGGGCAGTGCCTGCCTGAGGGGGCGCAGCCATCGAACCCGCAGCACCCAGCCGCAGCCATTGCTGCAACTGGAGATCACCCCGTGTGACCGGCTGCCACCAGAGCATCGGCCAATGAGCGTCAAGCTGTGCCTGCGCGGCACAGGCCAACAGGCAGCCCGCGCGCAAGCCCCACAACCACAGGGCTTGTGCGGGATCGCCGGCCGCATGGCGCTGCGCCAGCCACGCCAGCCCGACCTGCACGTCGCGCAACCAATGCGCCCAGCCGGCGTCACCAAAATCGCCAGAACTGTCGCCGCTGCCCAGCAGGTCGATCAACAGCACGTCAAAGCCCGCTGCGGCGAACCGGCGCGCCGCGGCGGCGACCGTCGGGCGGGAGCGGTTCATTTCCTCGCCGAACGCGGGCACGTGAAGCAGCGCACCGCGGCGTGGTGCTTGTGCAGGATGAAACACGCAAAAGCGGCGGCCTGGCGCCGCATCAAGGAAGAACGCGCAGGGATCGCCCACGTTCAGGCGTCGGGCGTCGCCAATGAGGACAGAACAAACGCTGCCAGGCTGCCCACCGTCGCGAAGACCTCCGCACTCACGGCCGCGTCGTCGAGCATCAGGCCGTAGTGGCTCTCGATGCCCTCCAGCACCTGAACCACGGCCATGGAGTCAAGTTCGGGCAAGGCCCCCAGGAGCGGCGTCGATTCCGTGAAGCTGCGGGCCCGCCCCTGCAGCGCCATCGCCTGGTCGAGGATGTTCAACAGGTCGTCGAGTCGGAAAGGCATGGTCGCGGTGCAGGTCGTGGACAGGCAATTGTGCCGCGAAGCCCATGCGATACTTTTCGCATGCCCGCCTTGCCGCTTTCGCCGCTGTTGTCGCTGCCGGATTTGCTGATGCACGGCGCTGAGCGCTGGCCAGACGGCCTGGCCCTGATCGATGGCGATCGGCGATGGAGCTATACCGAGCTGGCCCAGCAGGTCCAGCGCTTCGCACAGGGCTTGCTTGGATTGGGTATCGCGCGTGGTGATCGCGTGGTGGTCCAGCTCGACAAGTCGATGGAGGCGGTGGTCACCTTGATGGCCGTGCCGCTGGTGGGTGCCATCGTGGTGCCGGTCAGCACCTTGCTCAAGCGGACCCAACTGCTGCACGTGCTGCGGGACTGCGGCGCTTGCGCGCTGGTGACCGTGGCGCAGCGGTTCGAGCAGATGGGGGTCGGTCCTGACGACGCCTGCCCAAACCTCGTGGTTCGGATCGGGGTGCGGGGCACCAGCGGGCCGGCCATGCCGGCTGGGGTCGTCGATTGGTCTGATGTGCTGTCTGAGCCAAAGGGGCACGAGTGGCGGGGAACCGATGCAGACCCTGCTGTCATCTTTTACACCTCGGGCAGCACCGGGCATGCCAAAGGTGTCGTGGTCTCGCATCGCAACCTGGTGGCTGGCGCGGCCAGCGTTGCCAGCTATCTGGGCAACAACCCGCAGGATTGCTTGCTGGCCGCCTTGCCCCTGTCGTTTGACGCAGGTTTCAGCCAGCTGACAACGGCATTCTTTACGGGTGCGCGTGTGGTCCTGCTGAACTATCTCCTGCCTCAGGACGTGCTCAAGACGATGAATGCCCACGGCGTCACGGGCCTGACGGCTGTGCCACCCCTGTTTTCACAGCTCGCGGCGCTGTCTGATTCGGCCTGGGCCCATCACGGCGAAGCGTCGGCCCTGCGTTACTTTGCATGCACCGGTGGCCGCATGCCCCGGGCAACCCTGGGCACGTTGCGCGTTCGATGGCCGCGTGCAAAGCCCTTTCTCATGTACGGATTGACCGAAGCGTTTCGGGCCAGCTATCTGGATCCTGCACAAGTCGATCGACGCCCGGATTCAATGGGCAAGGCCATACCGGGGGTCGAGCTCGAGGTGCTTCGCCCCGACGGGTTGCCTTGCGCGCCTCGTGAGCACGGAGAACTGGTGCAGCGGGGTGCAACGGTCGCGCTGGGCTACTGGGCCGACCCTGAACGCACGAGCGAGCGGTTTCGGCCTCTGCCACCTACATGGCCCGGCATGCCCGCCCACACCGGAACCGCCGAGCGGGTGGTCTATTCGGGCGACATCGTCTGGCGTGACGAGGACGGCTACCTTTATTTCGTCGGTCGCAGCGACGACATGATCAAGACATCCGCTTACCGGGTCAGCCCGAGCGAGGTTGAGGAGGCCGCGTACGAAACCGGCTGGATTGCCGAGTGCGCAGCGGTCGGTGTGGCCGATGAGCAGCTTGGGCAAACAATTGTTTTGATAGCAATGTTGAAAGACCCGACGCTCGCTGCAGGCCAGTTTGATCTGAAATCGGCTTGTCGGGAGCGTTTGCCGGCGTACATGGTGCCGGCGCGCATCGAGTGGGTGGACAAGGCACTTCCACGCAACGCCAACGGCAAGATCGACCGGCGCGCGCTGGCCGCGCGCCTGGACGCTGACCAGAGCCCGCAGGTGCAGCGGCCATGACTGCGCCCGTTCACGTCCCGCATCGGTTTGTGGTCCAGGGCAACGATCTGCTGGTCGGCGGTGACGTGCTGCACCGCGTGGCCGAACGCGTGGGCCAGACGCCCTTTTATGCGATCGATCGAGCACTGGTGCGCGACACGGTCGCCCAGGTGCGAAGGGCGATCGGCCATCGCATCGGGCTTCACTACGCGATCAAGGCCAATCCCTTGCCATCGCTGCTGGCGTGGATGGTTGCTGAAGGTCTGGTGGATGGATTTGATGTGGCGTCGGCTGGCGAGATGAAGCGGGCCGTGGCCGCAGGCGCAAAGGCTGACACCTTGAGCTTTGCGGGGCCCGGCAAGCGCACCGGCGAATTGGCCGAAGCGGTTGCTGCTGGTGTCCTGGTGAATGTTGAATCACCCCGCGAGCTGGAGCGGCTCGCCGAGGTCTCGCAGCGCGTGGGTTCGGCCGCACGCGTGTGTGTTCGGGTGAATCCGGACTTCGAGCTCAAGGGCTCGGGCATGCGCATGGGTGGCGGTGCTCGACCCTTCGGGATTGATGCCGAGTTGGTGCCGGGTGTTCTGGCGCGCGTTGCGGAACTTGGCCTTGTGCTGGAAGGCTTGCAGATCTTTGCCGGTTCGCAGAGCCTGCGTGCCGATGCGATCGCACAGGCTCATACACAGGCGTATGAACTCGCCCGACGCTTGTGGCAGCCCATCAAGGCACCCCTGCGAAGGCTCAATTTGGGAGGGGGATGGGGCATCCCCTATGTGGCCGGCGAAGCGCGCCTGGATCTGGGCCCGGTGGGCGACGCGCTGCAGGTCCTGGCTGAGCGTGCAGCTGCTGATTGGCGCGACGCCCGTCTGCAAGTGGAATTGGGGCGCTACCTGGTGGGCGAGGCGGGCGTGTTCGTCGCCCGTGTCGTGGAGCGCAAGATGTCGCGCGGCACGACCTACCTGGTGGTCGATGGGGGTCTGAACAACCACCTGGCAGCCACCGGCAATTTCGGCCAGGTCTTGCGGCGAAACTACCCGGTGGCCATCGGCAACCGCATGGCGGCACAGGCGCCGCGCGAGACGGTGTCGGTGGTCGGGCCGCTGTGCACACCGCTGGATCTGTTGGCCGATCGTGTGGATCTGCCGTGCAGCGAGGAGGGCGATCTCTTCGTGGTCTTTCAGTCGGGTGCCTATGGCGCCAGCGCAAGCCCACAGGCCTTTCTGGGTCATCCACCTTGCGCCGAGGTTCTGGTCTGAGGCCGCGGCGCGCCTTGATTCGTCGGGTCAGCGCCCGATGGGCAGGTATTCGATGCCCATCCCCCGAACCAGCTTGGGATCGTAGAGGTTGCGGCCATCGATGATCACGGGGGCAGCCAGGCGCTCCTTGATCACATCGAAATCCGGGCTGCGAAATTCCTTCCACTCCGTGACGATCACCAGGGCTTGCGCACCTGTGAGGGCGTCCATCGGTCCCGTGCAATAGGTCAGGCGCGGTTCGTCGCCAAAGATGCGCTTGGCCTCGTGCATGGCCACAGGGTCATAGACGCGGACTGTGGCGCCGGCCGAAAAAAGGTCGGCAATCAATTGGCGACTGGGGGCGTCGCGCATGTCATCGGTGTTGGGCTTGAACGCCAGGCCCCAGATGGCAAAGGTCTTGCCTTTCAGGTCATCTCCGAAGCGCGCACGCACCTTCTTGCCGAGCACGCGCTTTTGGGCGTCATTGGCCTGCTCGACCGCGCTGAGCACGCGCAGGGTGATGTCGGCTTCGTCGTGAGCGGTCTTGACGAGGGCCATGACGTCCTTGGGAAAACACGACCCACCGTATCCGCACCCGGGATAGAGAAAGTCGTAGCCAATGCGCGGATCGCTGCCGATGCCGCGCCGAACCATCTCGATGTCGGCCCCCAGCTTTTCTGCCAGATTGGCCAGTTCGTTCATGAAGCTGATGCGCG
>CAYNWR010000182.1:0-5943 GCA_964400915.1 uncultured Burkholderiaceae bacterium | reverse complement strand
CGGGTTTGCTGGCGCTTGCGCGGGGGCTGGATCCGATGGTGTTGCGGTGGGGGAAATGACGGGAACGTGCGCCAACCCCTGCAAACACGCCAACTGCCAAACATGCTCGGGTTCAAACGATTGCGGATCGGCCACCGCGCCGTAGCCACCCTCGCCATACACCGCGGCATAGGCTGCGTAGTCGGCGGCCACCAGCGCCTTGCCGGCCAGGGCTTGCGCCACCGCGTAGGTGGCCGAAACGGCAGCGTGGCCGACACCGTCCAGCGAACGCGATCCGGGGTGTTGATTGGCCAATGCTGCCGCACGTTCGGTAGCCGCTTGAAGGTGCCCAGCATCAACCGCGCCGTCCAGGTAAGCGCCCAAGGTGTCCAGGCAGACCAGCACCTCGGGGTTTTCGATGAAGCGGCGCACGCGCTGCACACAGGCGTGGCCCAAGCGCAGGCGCAGAAGGTGCTGCTCGGGGGTGTGCAGGTGCAGCGAGCGGGCCAGGGCTTCCAGGGCGGTGTTCACGGGGCTTGCAAGCTGATTTTTGGGAAAACTTTGATCAAATGGCCTGTAGCGAGCGCCATTTAACAAGAGTTTGCTATTGTTTTTGAGTATCCACCAATCGTGCCCGGGCAGCACCCAACAGCAGGCGCGAGTACAGGCGATGAAAACCCAGCAGCGCCGCAAAGGTCCAGCCCATGCGGCGCGCACCCGTGGCGCGGTCCACTTGCGGCACCACGGCCGAGCCGAAATACAGGCGCGTGCCGGTGGGTGACAGGGGCTCCACCATCAGCCACGACCGGGTGCGGCCGCCCACGGTGTCGCACAGCAGCAGTTGTTCGGGCGCCCGCGCCTCGACGCGCCACGCAGCAAAGGTGTCGCAGTGGCCGAGGGCCAATTGGCGGGCGTCCTCGTCGGTCGCGCCCTTGCCCAAGGCCAGCTTCAGCAGCCAGCGCTCGGGCCGAAAGCCCAGTGACGTGTAGAACGCCTCGACATAGCGTGCATGCTCCACCGGCGCCGGCAGATCCACCGCGTAGCAGTCGGTATAGGCGCCCGCGGCCGCGTGGCGGGCCAGCAAGGCATGGGGCGGCAAGGGGGCGGCGACGATCATGTTTGCCTGAAGCTGCCGTGGCATTGGCCATTCAGAAGCCCGCACCCGGCTGCATGCGGAGCCCGCTTCTTGCGCTGGTCGAGGGCCGGGCTGGCATAGTCTGTAGAGTAACAGCCTGGCCCCAGGAGACAAACTGATGAACATCCCTCTGCGCGCCCTGGGCCTTGGCCTGGCGCTTCTGGTCTTCGCAACAGCTGGCTCGGCGCAGACGTGGCCGGCCAAACCCGTGAAGGTTGTCGTGGCCTTCACGGCGGGCGGCACCACCGACATCCTCACACGCGCGGTGGGTCAGCAACTGGTGGAGCGACTCAAGCAGCCCTTCGTCGTGGAGAACCGGCCCGGCGCTGGCGGCAACACGGGCACCGAAAGTGTCGTGCGTGCCGCGCCGGACGGCTACACCCTGATCGTGAACAGCGTGGGGCCGATCGCGGTCAACCCGACGCTCTACGGCAAGCTGCCATACAACCCGCAGGTCGACCTGGTGCCCATCGTGCAGATTGCCGAAGTGCCCAATGTGCTGGTGACGCACCCAAGCCTGCCCGCCAGGACATTCGACGAGTTCCTGGCCCACGCACGCGCCAACCCGGGCAAGTTGAATTGCTCGTCCACCGGCATCGGCACCAGCAGCCACCTGTCGTGCTACCTGCTGGCCAAGCGCGCCCATTTCGAGGCCGTGCACGTGCCCTACAAAGGCGCCGACGCGCTGCGCGACCTGCTCGCCGGTCGGGTGCAGTTCATGTTTGCCACCATCCCCTCGGTCAAGCAGCACATCGATGCCGGCACCCTGCTCGCCATCGCGGTGACCAGCGCCAAGCGCAGCCGCGCGCTGCCCGACGTGCCCACCGTCGCCGAGCGCGGCTTTCCCGGATTCGAGGCTGGATCGTGGTTTGGCTTCTTTGGCCCGAAGGGCACACCCGCCGAGGTGGTGGCCACGCTCAACAAGGCGGTCAACGAGATTCTTTCCGTCCCGACCTTCGAAGCGCAGTTGATCAAGGAAGGCGCAGACCCGGTCGGGGGCTCGCCCGAGCAGTTTGGGCAATTCACCCAGCGCGAATTCGAGAAATGGCGCCAGGTGGTGCGCGAATCGGGCGCAAGCGCCCAGTGAACACGAGGAGACACGCTTGACGAAAACCGACGCCACCGTGCACGTCTACGACGTCCTGGTCCAAGCCTTTGTCCAGGAAGGCGTGGACACCTGCTTTGCGCTGCTGGGCGACGCAAACATGAACTGGGCGGCGCGCCTGGCCGACCAGGGCTGCCGCATGATCTATGTGCGCCACGAGCATTGCGCCGTTGCGGCCGCCATGGCCTATGCCCGCAAGCAAGGCGATGTCGGTGTGGCCACGGTGACCTGCGGCCCGGGTGTGACCCAACTCATCACGGCGCTGCCCGCGGCCGTTCGCGCGCACCTCCCGGTGATCGTGTTCGCTGGAGAGGCACCGCTCAAGAGCGGCTGGTACAACCAGGAAATCGACCAGGCCCCGCTGATCACCGCCACGGGCGCGGCCTACCGCAGTCTGCACCTGATCGAACGCATGCCGATCGCCGTGCGCGACGCCTTCCTGCAGGCGCGACGCGAGCGCCGACCCGTGGTCATCGGCGTGCCATTCGACCTGCAGGCACGGCCCTGGCCGGGGCCGGTGACACTGCCACGGCCATCGCATGCGCTGCTGCCACGCCCTTCGCCCATGCCCGCGCACCCCGATGACCTTGCGCAGGCGGTGCGGCTGGTGGCCGCTCGGCAGCGCATCGTGGTACTGGCCGGCCTGGGCGCGGTCGAGGCCGATGCCGGGCCCGCCTGCCGGGCCCTGGCCCAGAAGGTCGGCGGTCTGCTGGCCACCACGCTGCCGGCACGCGGCCTGTTTCACGACGACCCGTTCTGCATCGGCATCTCGGGCAGCTTCACGCCAGAAGCCGGGCTCGACCTGCTCAAACAGGCCGACCTCGTCGTCGCCGTCGGTTGCTCACTGGCCTATCACGCGGGGGGTGGCGGGCAGCTCTGGCCGCAGGCGCAGACCTTGCAGATCGACGTGGATCCGAACGCCGTGCACCAGGGGCAGGAAACCGCGCAGCACCACCTGCGCGCGGATGCACGCCTGGGGGTCGAGGCCTTGACCGCAGCGCTGCCGGCCCGCACGGCCCCCTGGCGCAGCGAGGCCATCGCCGCGCGCATCCGCAACGGCTCGGGCGACAGCCAGGTCTGCGACGTCGAACCCGGCAAGCTCGATCCGCGACGCATGGTCGAGGCGCTTGAACGGGCGATCCCGGCAGACTGGGAACTGGTCAACTCGGGTGGCCACTGCTCGTGGTGGTTTGCGCAGATGCCGTCGCGCCCGCAGGAGCGGTTTCTGACGATCCGCGAGTTCGGCGCCATCGGCAACGGCATCTCGTTTGCGATGGGCGTGGCAGCGGCACGCCCGGACCGCACAGTCGTGTTGTTCGATGGCGATGGCAGCCTGATGATGCACGTGCAGGAACTGGAAACCATCCAGCGCCACGGCCTCAAGATCCTCATCGTCGTGATGAACGACGGCGCCTATGGCTCGGAGCTGCACAAGCTGCGGGCCGAGGGCATGCGCGCGGAAGGCTCCGTCTTCGGCTACCGCGACTTTGCCGCCATCGCGCGGGGGTTCGGGCTGCCCGGACACCACGTGGACGATCTCGACGAGCTGCCGCACCTCGTCGCCGGGTTTGCGGCCCGCAGCGGTGGCGCTGTCTGGGACTTCCACGTCAGCGACACGGTGGTGTCGCCGACCATCCGGCGCGCCCACCCGAAACCAATCCCCAAAGCGACGTAGGCGCGCACTGCGCGACACCGCTAACGCGCGGGTCCTGGTGCGTCCCGCGATGCGAGGATCAGGGCCACAAGCTTGCCAAATTGTTGCGGGTTGACGTTGCGCCCGCGCACGTCGGTGTTGACGCGATGCACGATCACGAGATCAAGCGGCGGTACAACGAGGATGTAGTGCCCACCAAACCCGCGGGCCGAATAGCTGCCTTCGGGTAGCGCGATGCCCGGTAGGTGTTTACCCCCAGCGGCCACCCACCACATATAGCCGTAGCCACCGTGGACGCGGGCGTCCGAATACGAGGTCAGGCTGGCGCGAACCCAGTCTCTTGGAATGACCTGGCGGCCTTGCCAACGGCCCTCGCGAAGATACAACAGGCCAAAGCGAGCCATGTCACGCGCCGTCATCCGAAACGGATACGCGCGATGAATGGAATCACGGCCGTAGACGTATTTCCCATCCGTCACGTAATAGTCTTGCATCTCCAAAGGCTGGGCGATTTGTGCCTTGAAGGCCTCGAATATTCCGATCCCCGCCTGCTTTTCGTAAATCGTGCCGAGCGCGTTGAAATCCCAGTTGTTGTAGTACCAGAAAGTTCCTGGCGGGTGACTGCCTCGCTGCGGGCGTGCCGCCGCCATCGTGGGGGCTTCATAGAGTGCCGGGTGGTAAACACCAGAGCGTGCCTTGAGCAAGTCGTCCACGATGGCGGTCTTTTCAATATCCGTCAGCGCTGGCTCGTTGTCGTCGATCGCCAGGCTGGCCAGGGTTTCACTCAATCGGATTGAACCTCGTTCCACAGCAATACCGTACAGGGCACTCAGAAGGCTTTTGCGCACCGAGTGAACGTTGTAGCGAATCGTGGTGTCGCCCCACTCGTCAAGTACCTTGCCGCCAACAATGACCATGTAAGCGGCCGTGCTGATCGTCGCCGCGTATTGACGGGCCAACTGCAGCCTTTCGCGTGACCATCCCTCACGTGCTGGATCCGACACACGCTCCCAAGATGCGCCCGGTACATGGCCGTCAGCTGCGTGGCCCAACGACGCGAGGCCAGCAAGCAAAGCGACGACCACTGCGCGAAGCGCGCGCAATATCAGATCAGGCATCGTGCTCAACTCCCTGCGCGTGTGTTCCTCGGCCGACTAATTAAACAGCTGCGCGTGCATGTCCTGCACTGAGATCACACCCAGGGTGTCCATGTACTTCATGCCATCAACGGCCGCCTCGGCCCCGGCGATGGTGGTGAAGGTGGTCACGCGGGCGGCCAGGGCGGAGGTGCGGATGGCGCGTGAGTCGGTGATGGCGTTGCGCCGCTCTTCGACGGTATTGACCACCATGACGATCTCGCCGTTCTTGATCATGTCGACAATGTGGGGGCGACCTTCGGCCACCTTGTTGACCACCTGCACCGTCAGGCCCGCACCCGTCAGCGAAGCCGCCGTGCCCTTGGTGGCGATCAGCTGAAACCCCATGCCGGCCAATTGCCGCGCCAGCGAGATCGCGCGCGGCTTGTCGCTGTTGCGGATGGTGAGGAACACCTTGCCCGTCGATGCACCGTCGGCCTTGAACGGCCGGGGCAGGCGCGTGCCCGCACCGATCTGGCTCTTGATGAAGGCCTCGGCAAAGGTCTTGCCCACACCCATGACCTCGCCCGTGGACTTCATCTCGGGGCCCAGGATCGTGTCCACACCGGGGAACTTGACGAAGGGGAACACAGCCTCTTTCACGCTGAAGTAGGGGGGTGTGACCTCGGCACCAATGCCCTGGCTGGCCAGGGTCTGGCCCACCATGCAGCGCGCGGCCACCTTGGCCAGCTGGATGCCCGTGGCCTTGGACACGTAGGGCACGGTGCGCGAGGCGCGCGGGTTGACCTCGAGCACGTAGATCAGGTCGTGCACGCGGCCCTGCTGGATGGCGAACTGCACGTTCATGAGGCCCACCACGTTCAGCGCATCGGCCATGGCGCCGGTCTGGCGCTTGAGTTCGGCCACGGTCTCGGAACGCAGTGAATACGGCGGCAGCGAGCAGGCCGAATCGCCGGAGTGCACGCCGGCCTGT
>CAYNWR010000181.1:0-6059 GCA_964400915.1 uncultured Burkholderiaceae bacterium | reverse complement strand
AAGGTCGAGACCCTGGCCGCGCACATGCCGCCCATGGTGTATTGCAAGATGGAGAACATCATCTCGCCCACGGGTGCCGAGGCCGAAGGCTGGCTCATCAGCGTGGGCGGCACACCGCGCGAGATGCTGGCGCGCAGCCCCGAGTTCACCTACCGGCGCCTGCTGCACGCGGCCCGAATCGCCGAGAGCCTGGGCGCGCAGATCATGGGCCTCGGGGCGTTCACCAAGGTGGTGGGCGACGCCGGCATCACCGTCGCGCGGCGTTCGCGCATCCCGATCACCACGGGCAACAGCTATTCCGCCTCGGGTGCCTTGTGGGCAGCAGCCGACGCCATGAAGCGCATGGGCCTGGTGCATGCGCCCAAGGACGGTGGCCGCATTCACGCCAAGACCATGGTCATCGGTGCCAGCGGCTCGATCGGCTCGGTCAGCGCACGTTTGCTGGCCATGGCCTTCGAGCAGGTGGTGATCGCCGGGCGCGACCTGAAAAAGCTCGAAGAGCTCAAGAAGAGCATCCTCAAGGACACACCCGACGCCAACGTGGTCTGCTCCACCGACTACGACTCGCTGCTGGCCGACATGGACATGATCGTCACCTCCACCAGCGGCGCGGGCAAGAAGATCCTGGACATCACCAAGGTCAAGCCCGGCTGCGTGATCACCGACGTGGCGCGGCCGCTGGACCTGCCGCCGTCCGAAGTGGCCAAGCGCCCCGATGTGCTGGTGGTCGAATCGGGCGAGATCGACCTGCCCACCAAGGTGCGCGGCATGAAGAGCATCGGCCTGCCACCCAACGTCATCTACGCCTGTCTGGCCGAAACCATCGTGCTGGCGCTGGAAGGGCGCTTCGAGGTCTTCACCATCGGCCGCGACACCGAATGGGAGAAGGTCAAGGAGATCTACAAGCTTGGCCTGCGCCACGGCATGAAGCTCGCCGCCATCTCCGGTGTCAACGGCGTGTTCACGGACGAAGCCATCGCCAAGGTGGTCAAGCTCGCCAAGGATGCACGCAAGACCTGGAAGCCGGGCCAGGTGTTGTCGGCCGCCCCTGCCGACGATGCGCCGTCAGAAAAGGCCGCCGGCAAGAAGGTCCCCGCGAAGAAGGCACCCGCCAAGAAGGCCGCAGCCAAGAGTCCCGCTGCCCGGAAGACCCCCACGAAAACAGCGCCCGCCAAGAAAGCAACGGCCAAGAAATCCGCGCCGCGAAAGGCGGCTGCGTCGGCACAGGCCTGACCGAACAGGCAGGGTGAGGCTCGCCTGCCTCTACAATGACCCTGTCTGTGGCGCCATCGGGCTTTAAATTCCTTGAACCAATGCTCGTATGAGCCCGGGCTTGGAACATCGCTTGGCGGGCGTGATCATCTCGCGTCAGATGAACCCGAAGCCTTGCTGACCTCGCCCACCTGAACCGCGTGTTCAGGGTGCCGGCCCGGTGGCGTTCGCAGGCCTTGTCTCCCGCCCCATCTCCTTGATTGCCACCCCCCTCCTCATTGCCCAATTGCTGGGCCTTGGCCTGATCACGGGCTTTCTTGCGGGCTTGCTGGGCATTGGCGGCGGCTTCATGCTGGTGCCCGTCATGACCTGGCTGCTCGTGCAGCAGCACGCGGCGCCCGAGCACATCGTGCACGTGTCGATTGCCTCGGCGCTGGCCACCATCTGCTTCACCTCCATCGCATCGGTGCTGGCGCACCACCGGCGCGGCAACGTGTTGTGGCCCGTCGCGCTGCGGCTGGCACCGGGCATTCTCATCGGTTCGTATGTCGGCGCGTGGATCACCAGCCTGCTGCCGGGGCGGGTGGTGCTGGTGATGTTTGCCTGCTTCATGTTCCTGTCGTCCAGCCAGATGTGGCGCAACCGCAAGCCCAAGCCCTCGCGCACGCTCCCGGGCACCGCCGGCATGTTTGGAGCTGGTGGTGGCGTGGGCCTGCTGGCGGGCATGACGGGCACGGGCGGTGCCTTCGTGTCCATTCCGTTCATGGTCTGGTGCAACGTGCCGCCCCATCGTGCGGTGGGCACCTCCGCGTCGTTCGGGTTTCCGATCGCGTTGGCGGGCACCCTGTCCTATGCACTCCACGGCTGGGCGGTCAACACGGGCCTGCCCTGGAGCCTGGGCTATGTCTATCTGCCGGGTGTCCTTTTCATCTCGCTGGCCAGTGTCGTGGGTGCGCCGCTGGGGGCACGCGTGGCGGCCCGCAGCAGCACCGATCAACTCAAGCGGGTGTTTGCGATTTTTCTGTTTTCGATCGGGGTGTGGATGGCCTTGCGCGGTTTCGGGATCCTGGGGTGAGCGACATGGACCGGATGAGCAACCCGAACGTTGGGGACTGGAGCGCGATCGCTGTGGCGCGTCAGTTCCAGGCTGAGCTGCGCGAACGCGCCGCCGAGTCTGAGGCGGCACGCATGGTGCCGCAGGATCTCGCGCGCCGCCTGGCACAGGCCGGCCTGCACCGGCTGCTGACGCCGCGGCGCCTGCAAGGTCTGGCGGTTCATCCCTGCGACTACGTGCAAGCCATCGAGGCCCTGGCCCAGGCGCATGCCAGCACGGCCTGGTGCACCTTCATCTCCAACACGGCGGCATTGGTGGGCACGCGCTTGAACGACGAGGCCGCGCGCCTCCTGCTGGGACGCCCCGATGTGATCGGCGCCGGGGTGTTCGCGCCGCGCGGCGTGGCACGGCGCACGCGCCAGGATGGCGTGGACGGGGTGCTTGTCTCGGGCCGCTGGCCCTGGGGTTCGGGCAGCCGCAATGCAGACTACGTGAGCGGCGGGTGCCTGATGCCGGATGCCCCGAGCCCTGGCGACGCGGGAGCACCTGGTTCGCCCGTGGTGTGGTCCGTCGTGTTCGACCGCGAGCAGATCACCATCCACGACACCTGGCGCAGCCTGGGTTTGCGCGGCACGGGCAGCCACGATTTTGAAGTGCGCGACGTCTTTGTGCCGGCCCATCGGGTCACTACCCTGTTGCGCACGGCCGGCGAGGCGCCAGCGCCGCTGGCAGAACCGATCGAGCGTTACCCGGTGTTCGGCCTGCTGGCCGTCGGCATTGCCGCCGTGAGCCTGGGCATCGCCCGCTGTGCCATCGATGCGCTGATCGAACTGGCCGGCGGCAAGACCCCCCAGGGGGCCACACGCCCGCTGGCACAGCGCGCCGCCACCCAAGAGCGCACGGCGCAGGCCGAGGCGCGCCTGGCTGCGGCACGCGCGGGCCTGTTGACGGCCGTCGATGGCGCATGGCGCGAAGCGCTGGCGGGCGAGATCACGCTGGACACCCGGCGCGCCCTGCGCGCGGCTTGTGTTCACACCACGCACGAACTGGCCGACGTGGTGACAAGTGTCCACCGCGTGGCGGGCGGAAGCTCGGTGTTCGAGGGCCATCCGATCGAGCGCTGTTTTCGCGATGCCCACACCGTCACCCAGCACATGATGGTGGGTGAGCCGCTGTACGAGATCAGCGGCCGGCTGGCGCTGGGACTGCCGGCGCAGACGCAGATGCTCTGAACCTGCGGCCTGCCGGCCGCAGTGCCAGCCGGCCTTGCCGGTATCATCGTGCCCCATGGTTGCTGATTTCAACGCCCAAGCCCATCGACTCGCTCAGGTACGCGATGCGAAGGCCTGTACATCGAAAAAAGCCGCCAAAAAAGCCATGCTCGTCTGACCGGAGCAAGGGCTCCGCGCTCGGACGAGCGGGGAGCCCAGGCCCAGGCGGTGCCACGCACCGCCGAAACACCGAATCTCCCCCAACGCGTTCGACCGCGGTTGATCCACGAGGTCCATCGGTCGCACCTTTGATATGGAGATTTCCGTGATCCCGTCCAACGCCACGCCTGCTTCCGAACCCCTGCCGCCTGCCACCGGGGCCGATAGGTCAGCCGCCAGCACCAACGCCTCATTTCGTCCAGGGGGCCTGTGGGTTGCCCTGCTCACACCGTTTCGCGATCAGCGGGTCGACCACGCAGCCCTGGCACGCTTGACCGCGCGGCTGGCCCACGACGGTGTGGACGGCCTGGTGGTCTGTGGCTCCACCGGTGAAGCCGCAAGCCTGGGCCTGCAGGAGCGGCACGCCGTGCTGCGCACCGTGGCGCAGGCGGCGCCCGATCTGCCGCTGATGGTGGGGCTGTCGGCCGAAAGCCTGCACGAGGCGCGCCATTGGGCGCATACGGTGCGGCACGAGCATCCGCAGGTGCGCGCCCTGCTGGTGCCGGCGCCGTCGTACGTGCGACCGTCCCAGGCGGGCCTGCTGGCCTGGTTCGACGCCGTGGCCACCGCCGCCGAGCGCCCCATTGTTGTCTACGACATCCCCTACCGCACCGGCACACCCATCGCGCTGGAAACCCTGCGACGCCTGGGACAGGACCCGCGTTTTGTCGGCATCAAGGACTGCGGCGGTGATGCCAACAAGACCCAGCAGCTCATCCACGACGGGCGCCTGGCGGTGATGGCCGGCGAAGACCTGCAGGCCTTTGCCAGCCTGGCGCTGGGCGCTGCGGGCGCCATCCTGGCCTGTGCCCATGTGGCCACGCCCCACTGGGTGCACCTGGTGCGGCACCTGCGCCAGGGCGACCTGGCGGCTGCGCGTGGGTTGTGGCCACGGCTGCGGCCGCTGGCCGAGGCACTGATGGCCGAGCCCAACCCCGCCGTGATCAAGGCGGTGCTGGCGGCGCACGAGGGGTACCTGTTGTCCGAAACGCGCCTGCCGCTGGTCAATTCAAGCCAAACAGCCAGGGAGCGAGCGTCAGATCTATTCAAGGTGCTATGTTAAAGATAGCATTTGGCGGCCGTGGCGGCAACGGCCGTGCGGCCGTCGCCGGTCCCTATCCGCCCGTCACCGGCGGAAAGAATGCCAGTTCGGCGTCCTGTGGCAGCGCGGTGGCCTCGTCGACCACCATGACCTGGTCCAGCGCCAGGCGCACCGCGCGGCCACGCGCCAGCACCTCGGCATAGGCCTGGCCGCGTGCGATCAGTTCGTCGCGCAACTGGGCAATGGTGGCCGCCTCGGTGGTCAGGGTTTCGCTGCTGGTGCCCAAGGCCTCGCGGATCGAGGCAAAGTAGCGCAGATGAATGGTGTGGGCCATGGGGTGACGATTCTGCGGCTTCAGTTCAGGCAATCGGACCAGGCCACAAAGGGCACGGCATCGCCACGCCGGATGACCCGCTGCGGCGCGGTGTCCACCACGCCATCGGCCCAGGCCACCGAGGTCAGCACACCCGAACTCTGGTTGGCAAACAGATCCAGTCCGCCCTGGGCATTGACACGCACCCGCAGGAACTCGCGTCGCTTGTCGGGGCGCGGCCAGTCGAAATCGGCGCGCATCTCGCGCGTGGGCAAGGCCACATCCGCCACACCCTGCCAGCGCAGCAGAAAGGGCCGCACCAGCAACAGGAAGGTGACAAAACTCGACACCGGGTTGCCCGGCAGCCCCATGAAGTGCGCCACAGCGCCCGCAGCGCCCCCGCCCGCGCCCACCTGCCCATTGGCAAAGGGCTTGCCCGGCTTGATGGCGATCTGCCACAGGCGCAAGGTCCCCAAGGCCTGCACAGCCGGCTTGACATGGTCTTCCTCGCCCACCGACACACCGCCGCTGGTCAGAATGAGATCGTGCGATCGCGCGGCATCGCGCAAGGCGGCCACGGTGGCCTCGCGCCGATCGGGCACGATGCCCAGGTCGCTCACCTCCGCGCCACAACGGCGCAGCAGGCTGCGCAGAAAGAAGCGGTTGGAGTTGTAGATGGCGCCGGCTGGCATGTGCTGCGGCTCGATGGCGCCGGGCATCACCAGCTCGTCGCCCGTGGAAAACAAGGCCACGCGCGGCCGGCGGGCCACCGCCAGGCGCGCCGCACCCACACTGGCCGCCAGGCCCAGCTCGGCCGGCCCGAGCCGCCGGCCGGCGGCGAGCACGGTGGCGCCGCGCACGATGTCCTCGCCCGAACGGCGCACCCACAGCCCGGGTGCCACGGGGCTGCTGACGGCGATGCGCATGGGCACGCCATTGGCTGCGGGCGTGCCCGCGTCTGGCGGCAGCACCTGCGCGTCCTCCTGCATCAGGACGGCGTCGGAGCCT
>CAYNWR010000180.1:0-6078 GCA_964400915.1 uncultured Burkholderiaceae bacterium | reverse complement strand
CGGCCACCTCGTGCTCTAGGCGCTCGCGGATGTCATGGGCATCGGTCAAAGGGGTCTCGACGCCGGGCAACAAGAGCGTGGCGGCCAGCAACGGCGCGCCATGCTGGGCTATCAGCGCCTGGGTGATGATGTGGTCGGGCACACGCAGGCCGATGGTGCGGCGCTGCGGGTGCGACAGGCGTCGCGGGATTTCGCGGCTGGCGTCGAGGATGAAGGTGTAGGCGCCCGGCGTACCCGCTCGCAGCAGGCGGTACTGCCGGTTGTCCACGCGCGCATACGACGCCAGTTCCGACAGATCGCGGCACAACAGGGTGAGGTGATGCTTTTCATCGACGCCGCGTATGCGCCGGAGCCGGTCGGCAGCCACCTTGTCGTCCAGGTGGCAGGCCAGTGCATAGCCTGAATCGGTCGGACAGGCGATCACACCGCCTTGCTCGAGCAGGGCCACCGCCTGCTTGAGCAGGCGCT
The DNA here is from genome assembly GCA_964400915.1 of uncultured Burkholderiaceae bacterium. Classification (GTDB taxonomy): domain Bacteria; phylum Pseudomonadota; class Gammaproteobacteria; order Burkholderiales; family Burkholderiaceae_C; genus CAYNWR01. The sequence goes on along the minus strand of CAYNWR010000180.1, from coordinate 5,610 downwards.
GCTGCGGGTGGGTCGGATGGACCTCGAAATACTGGGCCATGGGTGTCTAGGCGCGAACACGGCGCTGCTCGCGAACGCTCAACCAGGCCGCACCAGCGCCACAGGCGGCCACCAGGCACATGCCCAACACCGACCACCGATCGGGTACGTGGGAGAACACAAGCCACCCACCTAGCATCGCGAATCCGATCTGCAGGTACTGGTAGGGCATGAGCACCGAGGCGGGGGCACGGACGTAGGCCAGCACCAGCAGGTAGTGGCCGATGGCGCCCATCGCGCCCATGGTCAGCATTTGCAGCCAAAGCCAGGGATCCTGGATCGGAACCCAGACGAACGGCACGGCCACTGCGCCCAGCACGGCACCCGTCCAGCCCGTGTAGAAATGGAGTGTGACGGGATTCTCGGTGCGCGCCAGGCGGCTGGTGAGCAACTGGAAGGCCGTGTTGCTGACGATCAGTGCCATTGGCAACAACAAGCTCCAATGCAACTCGCGCACACCGGGTCGCACGATCACCAGGATACCCAGGAAACCGCCGATCACAAAGACCCACAGCAGCGGCGATACGCGCTCGCCGAGCATGCGCGCAGCCAGGACGGTCACGATCATCGGTGTCACCATGAACATCGTCGTGAACTCGGCGACCGGCAAGTACAGCAGGCTGAAGAACGCAAAGATGCTGGAGACGAACAACAAGGTGCCGCGCACGGCCTGCATTCCGGGGCGTTGGGTCTTCAACAGGCTGCGGCCCCGCGTGGGGAGCATCACCAGGGTGGTGCTGAGGGCCTGCACCAGGTAACGCACCCACAAGGCCAGCATGACCGGCACAAACTGGGAAACATGTTTGGACAGGGTGTCGAGCGTGGCGAAGAACGCCACCGCCGCGATGGCCAATCCGATGCCCGACAGCACCTGCGGGTGGCGTGGGCTCATGGCCTGGCCTTGCTCGAAATGGCCCGCACCCGCACGCCGGGCTGCGGGCGACCGCCCAAGCACCTCATTGGATGCGGTCTTGCAGCACCTGCCAGATGGGGGTGAGGTTGCTTGGCAGGGGCGGCAGTTGCCCCAGATCGGTGTGGCTTTCGTCCGGGCTGTGAAAGTCACTGCCCCGTGATGCAGCCAATCCGAATTCGCGGGCCATGTCGCCGTACCTGAGTGCTTCGGCCGCACTGTGGCTGCCGGTGACCACTTCGACGCCGGCTCCACCGTGGGCCTTGAATTCGCTGAACAGGGCGTATTCCTCGTTGGCCGTCAGTCGGTAGCGGGCCGGGTGTGCGATGACGGCGGCGCCGCCCGCTTCGGTGATCCATTGAACGGCCTCACGCAGGCTGGCCCAGCGATGCGCGATGAATCCCGGCTTGCCCTCCACCAGGTAGTTGCGAAACACGTCCGACGTGTCACGGCAGACGCCGGTTTCGACCAAAAAGCGCGCGAAATGGGTGCGCGAAACCAGCGCCGGGTTGCCCGCGTGGCGAAGAGCGCCTTCATAGGCACCAAAAATGCCCACCTGGGCAAGCGCCTGCGCCATGTCCTTCGCGCGGTCACCGCGGCCGCCCCGGGTTCGCTGCAGGCCCTCCTGCAGCGCCTGGTCGTCAGCGGCGTAGCCGAAGCCGAGGATGTGCACGGTCTCGCCGGCAAAACTCACCGATATTTCGGTGCCGGTCAGATAGCGCAGGCCATTTTCATGGGCGGCCGCAAGTGCCCGGGCCTGTCCACCGACCTCATCGTGATCGGTGAGCGACCACAACTCGACACCGTTCTTGCGGGCGCGCTGGGCAAGCGCTTCGGGTGTCAGGGTGCCGTCGGATACGACCGAATGGCAGTGCAGGTCAGCGTTGATGGGAGAAGACACCTTCACATTCTAGAGACAAGCCAATTCCCGCGTGGCGCAAGGGCGTCAAAGGCGCACAACGCATCAATCAAACGCATTCCGGCGCCGGGTGTGGCGCGGCGGGCAGCTATTCGCCGTGCAAGGCTTCCACCAGCAGCTGAACGCGCTTGCGGCCCTGCCAGCTGTTGATGCCCAGGCGGTAGGCCAGCCGGGCGCGAGGCGGCAGGGGTTCGGTGCGCCCAAACCAGACCGCGTCAAGTGTTTCGCCGCCGTGGTGCAGCTTGAGCGACAGATGGTTCTGTGCCTGGCCCACCAGGCGCTGCGACACGACCTCAACCTCGTCGCAAAAAAGCGGCGCGGCAAAGCCTTGGCCCCACACCTCGCGCTCGAGCGCCTCGACCACGTCGGTGCGCCGAAACGCCGGATCCAGCGGGCCATCGGTGGACAGCACGCGCTGCAGCACCTCAGGAGCGAGGCGTTCGCGCGCCACCGCCTGCAATTGCGCATCGAATTCGTGAAGCCGCTCGGCGCGGAGGGTGCATCCCGCGGCCATGGCATGTCCGCCAAACCGAAGCAGCACATCGGGGCTGCGCTTGGCCACCAGGTCCAGCGCGTCCCGCAGATGAAAACCATCGATCGATCGCCCGGAGCCCTTGAGCTCGCCCGGCGCCTGAGCTGGCGCAAATACAAAACAAGGGCGGTGCAGGCGATCCTTCAGGCGCGCCGCAACGATGCCCACCACGCCTTCGTGAAACCCCTCGCCAAACACGGTGAGCGCGGCGGGCGTGCCGCCGCCAGGGTGTTGTTCGATCCACTGCTGGGCCAGGTCAAACGCCTGTTCGCGCATGCGAACCTCGATGTCACGGCGCTCGCGATTGATGGCGTCCAGGGTCTGGGCGAGTTCACGGGCGCGCGCAGGGTCGTCGGTGATCAGACACTCGATGCCCAGCGTCATGTCCGACAGGCGCCCTGCTGCGTTGATGCGTGGCCCCACGGCAAAACCGAGATCGGCTGCACTCACGGCCGCGACGTCGCGGCCTGCCACCTCCAACAGCGCGCCAAGCCCGGCTGGCATGGCCCCGGCTCGAATGCGCTGCAGGCCCTGGGCCACCAGGCGCCGGTTGTTGCTGTCCAGGCCGACGACGTCCGCCACCGTGCCCAGCGCCACCAGCGGCAAGAGGGCATCGAGCCGGGGTTCGGCACCGGCAGCAAACCGGCCCTGTTCCCGCAGGTGCGCACGCAGGGCCAACAGCACGTAAAACATCACACCGACACCCGCCAGGGCCTTGCTGGCAAATGGGCAACCGGGCTGGTTGGGGTTGACGATCGCGTCGGCGGCGGGCAAGGCCCGCTCGGGCGCGGGCAGGTGGTGATCGGTGACCAGCACCCGCAAGCCCAGTGCCCGCGCGCTGTCCACCCCCTCGTGGCTGGCGATGCCGTTGTCCACCGTCACCAGCACCTGGCCACCCAGGTCATGAACCCGCCGGGCCAGCGGGGGTGTCAGCCCGTAGCCATCAACGATGCGGTCGGGCACCAGGTAACGAACATCGGTAGCGCCCAACAGGCGCAGACCGCGCACGGCCAGCGCGCAGGCCGTGGCGCCGTCGCAGTCGTAGTCGGCCACGACGACGATGCGCTGCCCGGCGTCGATCGCGTCGGCCAGCAAACGGGCCGCTGCATCGATCTGCAAGAGGCCGGCGGGGGCCAGCAGGTGCGCCAGTCCAGGGTCGATATCGGCGGGCGATTGGACACCACGGGCCGCATACAGGCGGGCCAACAAGGGATGGATGCCGGCCTTCTCCAGATTCCAGAGGGCACGGGGCGGGATTTCGCGAACTATGAATTTCATAGTGAACAAAGGAGATCCCACGCTCGCTCACTGCCACTTTTTCTTTGAAATGGCAACAAGAGGCGTTGCAGAAGGCCGGGCGCGGCTGTTTCCACGGTGACAGCGTGCTGCTCGCCACAAAGGGTCAGGCGCAGACCTGTGTCGCCTTGCAGCGCGGGTGCGATGTGATCGTGGTCCACCCTGGCCCACGCCTCGCGCCAGGCCTGTGCGTCGCCGGCCAGGGCGCTGTCACGCAGCAGGTTGACAAGAACGGGTGGCGAGCCAACGGCCTCCTGCCCGTCGCCTGCATCGCAGACCCCGGCGCCACTGATCCAGAAGGCATTCACGGGCAACAGGCCCTGCTCGCCGCGCGTGTGATTGAACGGATGGTCGTACAGCAGCATCTGGACCTCAGTCTGCAGACGACGCAGCTGCGGCGCTGCGTCGAGCGGTTGTGTCCAACGGTCGACATGGCGGTTGATCGCGCGATCGAGTGAGGCACAGCGCAGGTTGCGAAACACCTCGCCGCGCGCGAGCCATTGGCCTGGCTGGGTGAACTCCAGTTGGATGCCATCCTCGGCAAACCAGGGGGCCAGCAGCTCGAACAAGGTGCGGGCCGTGGCCGGTGTCCACAGCAGTTGTGCGGGATCGCCCAGGGTGACATGGTCGGTGCCCAGGTGCCAGTGGCAGGGCGTGATCCAGGCACAAGGCGTGGCTCTCACACCGGTGGCGTGAGCCGCCCAGGGTATGGCGCCGTCGTGCACGGGCAAGCCCAGGGCACGTGCCAGCACACGCTCATGGGGCGGCGTGAGCGAATAGGCATCGCCTTCGTCGCGCGCCAGCGGTTTCAGTTGCGGCCACGCCTCCGACAGGACGCGGGAAGGGCATGTTTGATCGGCTGCAAAGGTGGTGCCCGGTGCTGCAAAGGCAATGATCAGGTGGGTGGGCTTTGTGGCGACGGGCAGTGCGGGCATGGGTGTCGATTGTCCCGCTGATCGCCCGGACCTGCGCGGTGCCTGCCCGCACAGGGCCGTGTTCGCGAACGTCTGATGCCACAATCGCCAGCGATGTCGATACCCTACGAATTGGCGCTGGGCTGGCGCTACACCCGTGCGGGGCGTGCTGCCCGCCGCAATGGTTTCATCTCATTCATCTCCGGTGTGTCGATGCTGGGCATCGCGTTGGGCGTTGCCGCACTCATCATTGTGCTGTCGGTCTTCAACGGTTTTCACCGCGAGGTATCGGCTCGCATGCTCGCGGTGATCGCCCACATCGAAGTGGTGAGTAGCGATCCCTCGGGCCTGGCCGACGCCGGCGAGACGGCGCAGCGTGCCAGGCGGCATCCGGCCGTGGAGGCAGCCGCGCCCTATGTGTCGGCCCAGGCGCTGGTGGGTCGTGGCGAGCGGATTCGCGGCGCACAGGTCTGGGGCGTCGATCCCCTGCTGGAGCCTGAGGTGACCGATCTGGCCAGGTCCATCCGCGACACCGCCTTGTCGCGCCTGCAGCCCGGCGCCTTCGGTGTGGTTCTGGGCGCCGAGCTGGCGCGCACCCTGGGTGTGCGCACGGGCGACCCCGTCACGCTGATCGCCCCTGGCGGACAGGTGACGCCGGCGGGCGTGGTGCCGCGGCTGAAGCAGATGGAAGTGGTGGCGGTGTTCGATTCGGGGCATTTCGAATACGACTCGACGCTGGCGCTCATGCACATCGACGACGCACAGCGCCTGTTTCGCCTGGAAGGGGCGAGCGGCGTGCGCCTGCGCATCCGTGATGCCAATGCGGTTCGCACCGTCGCGGCCGAACTCGAACCCTTGCTGGGCTCTGGCGTCAGCGTGCGCGACTGGACCCGCACCAACCGCACCTGGTTCGCCGCCGTGCAGCTTGAGAAGCGCATGATGTTCATCATCCTCACGCTGATCGTCGCGGTGGCTGCCTTCAACCTGGTCTCGACCCTCG
>CAYNWR010000179.1:4625-6108 GCA_964400915.1 uncultured Burkholderiaceae bacterium | reverse complement strand
GCTGCGATGGCCCCCAGGGGGGGCAGCGAGTACGCGACAGCGACGAGCCTGGGGGCGGGCACATGAGCAGCGCACGGCCGCCCGAAGCTGCGATGGCCCCCAGGGGGGGCAGCGAGTACGCGACAGCGACGAGCCTGGGGGTGAGGGCATGAGCGCCCATCCACAAATCCTGCAACCCCGCCTGATGGCGATGACGCAGGACTGGCTGCCCCGGGTGTTGTCCGTGGAGCAAGCCACGTACTCGCACCCCTGGTCGCGCGAGAACTTCGAATCGTCGATCCGTGCGGGCTACCTGTGCCAGGTGCTGGTGGCTGGGCCCCACCTCATCGGCTACACCATCGCGATGAAGGGCAGCGACGAAGTCCACCTGCTGAACCTCACGGTGGCGCCTGCCCACCAGCGGCGCGGCTGGGCGCGTTTTCTGCTGGAGTCCCTGGGCAACTGGACGCGCCTGCACGGCGCCGAATGGATCTGGCTGGAAGTGCGCAAAAGCAATGCCCGCGCGCTGCAGGTGTACGAAGCCCACGGCTTTGAGCCCGTGGGTGAGCGACCGGCCTACTATCCGCTGTCGGCAAGCGCCCGCGAAGACGCGATCGTGATGAGCCGGCGCCTGGTCTGAACCGAACGACCCACCCAAGCTGCAATGGCCCTGCACCTCGACGCCCGCCAACGCGCCATGCTGGCCGAGATGGGTGTGCGTGTCTTCCTGCCGGAATCGGACGCCGCGCCGGCCACACCGGCGGCCATCCCGGGTGCAAGGCCCACGACCGCACCAACAGCAGCACCGAAAGCAGCACCTGCCCCTGGCCCAACGGCAGCCCAGGTGTCAGCACCCGCATCGCCTCGGGTTCGTGGGCCGGCAGATGTCTTGTCGTGGCCCGACCTGCAAGCGGCGGTGGCCGCGTGCCGGGCCTGCTCGCTGTGCGATTCGCGACGCCACACCGTCTTTGGCGTGGGCGGGCCAGCGACCGACGGTGTGGCCGCACCAACCGTCGACTGGCTGGTGGTTGGCGAAGCGCCGGGTGAAAACGAGGACGCGCAAGGTGAACCGTTCGTGGGTCAGGCTGGCAAGCTGCTGGACCTGATGCTCAAGACCATGGGCCTCACCCGCAAGCCCGTGCCGGATTCCAAACTGCGGCCCAGGGTCTACATCGTCAACGTGCTCAAATGCCGTCCACCGATGAACCGCAACCCCGAGCCTGGCGAGATCGCGCAATGCGAGCCCTACCTCAAGCGCCAGATCGCCCTGCTGCAACCGCGCATCATCCTGGCGATGGGCCGGTTTGCGATCCAGACCCTGCTGGCCCCGTCCGTCCCCGGTGTCCACACGGCCGCTGTGGGCACGCTGCGCGGGAAGGTGCACCACTACGAAGGTGTGCCCGTGGTGGCCACGTACCACCCGTCCTACCTGCTGCGCAGCCCACACGAGAAAGCCAAGGCCTGGGCCGATCTGTGCCTGGCGATGGATGTGTTTGACGGGCTG
>CAYNWR010000179.1:0-4525 GCA_964400915.1 uncultured Burkholderiaceae bacterium | reverse complement strand
CGCACACGGGCCTGTCGCCCCGGGCGCGGGACCATGCAGGCCAACTACTTGCTCTGCGCCGACGGCCACAACACCGACGCGATGGCCAGCACCATCAGGCCGACGGCCGTCCAGTCCTGCCAATGCAGCACCTCGCCCAGAAAATACGCCCCGCTGAACACGCCGATCACGGGGATGAACATCACCGACAGCGACGAGGCCACAGGAGGCAGGTTGCGGGCCAGGAAGAACCACGCCGAGTGCGCAAAGCCGAAGATCATCACGGCGTTGAACAGCATGGCCCACACCGTGACGGGGGGCATTGGCGGCGCCGGGCCTTCGAAGACAAGCGCCAGTGCCACCATGAACACCGCCGTGAAACACGTCATCCAGAACGACAGGGTGAGCGACGGCCCGGGGATGCGCGTGCGGCGCAACATCTGAGTTCCCAGGGCCCAGGTGGCGGCGGCCACCAGGGCCATGGCCACCGCCACGGGCCGGCCACCGAGTTGCCCGAACTCGTGCCACAGCAGCAGCAACACGCCACCGGCCGCCGCGCCCACCCCGGCCCAGGCGCGCGGGCTCAGCCTTGACTGGTAGACCAGCGCGCCGATCACCGCCGAGAAGATCGGCATCGTGTAACCCAGGATGGCCGCACGCCCGCTGGACAGGGACTTGACCGCAACGATGATCAGCGCATGCCAGAAGAGCATGTTGAACACCGTGAGCCAGAACAACTCGCGCCAGTGCTCGCGAGGCACCCGAAACGGGACCTTGAGCAGCCACAGCACCAGGCCCAGCACGGGCACACCCAGCACGATGGAATAGGCGCGAAAACCCAGCGGCGGGTAGCCTGTGACCGCCGCCTTCATCACGGGCCAGTTGATGCCCCAGACGATGGTCAGGGCGACCAGGATGATGGCCTGTTGGCGCGTGAGTCGATGCATCGGCTGCATTGTCGCGGTTGCTGAGAGCAAGCGCCCCGTCAAGCGCGCTGCCTAGAATCGCCGCATGAGTTTCATGGATCAATTGCGAAGCGCCGAGGCGCAGAACCGCTCGATGTTGTGTGTGGGCCTCGACCCCGAGCCCTCGCGCTTTCCCGGCCGGCTCAAGGGCGATGCCAACAAGATCTACGATTTTTGCGCTGCCATCGTCGATGCGTGTGCCGATCTGGTCATCGCCTTCAAGCCGCAGATCGCTTACTTTGCGGCCTACCGCGCCGAGGGCCAGCTCGAACGCCTGATGGAGCACATGCGCCGCGTGGCGCCGCAGGTTCCCGTCATTCTGGATGCCAAGCGCGGCGACATCGGCTCCACCGCCGAGCAGTACGCGATCGAGGCCTTCGAACGCTATGGCGCCGACGCCGTGACGCTCTCGCCTTTCATGGGGTTCGATTCCGTGGAGCCCTATCTGAAGCACCACGACAAGGGTGCCTTCCTGTTGTGCCGCACGTCCAACCCGGGCGGTGCCGATCTGCAGGGGCAGCGCCTGTCATCGGTCGCGGGCGAGCCCTTGTTGTACGAACACGTGGCGCGCCTGGCCCAGGGGCCCTGGAACCTGAATGGCCAGTTGGGTCTGGTGGTGGGTGCAACTTACCCAGCCGAGATCGAGCGTGTGCGTGCCATTGCTCCGACCCTGCCCTTGCTGATCCCCGGGGTGGGTGCACAAGGCGGCGACGCTCACGCCACGGTGCGGGCCGGCTGGCGTGGCAACGGGCAGTTCACCTCGGGCGCCATCGTGGTGAATTCCTCGCGCGCCATCCTGTACGCATCGGCGGGCGACGACTTTGCCGCCGCGGCGCGCACCCAGGCCCAGCTCACCCGCGATCTGCTGCAATCGGCGCGCGACTGAGCGCTCCCAGGGCCGACAACCCATGACAAGGAGCCTCGCATGCAGGTTCAACGCGCGTCGCTGGGTGCTGCTTGTGCAAGACCTGAGTCCACCACGCCGCAGCGGATTGTCAGAAGCGGCTGGGCGACGCTGGATTGAATCCCGCACGGCCCGATCGATCGTGCGGGCCTATGGCGCCCGCGCAGCCGCCGCGGCCCTGGCCACTTCGGCGTTGAAGGCGCGAACAGCATTCATGACGCCGGCCTGGTAGGCCGCGCGGTCCACCGTGAAGCTGTAGTCGGCCGAGCTGCGCTGGATGTTGCCCGCGCCACTGAGCGCGCTGAGGAGGCCCCCAAGCGCATTGGCGGCCTGCGGTGTGGTGTCGGCGGTTTGCGCCAACGCGCCAGCCGATTCGGTCGCGTTGACGAGCTGTTCGGTGGTGCTCACGCCGGGCGCGCCGCGCATCACGCGGGATTTGGGTGCGCCCAGCCATTGGGCCGATGCGCGGGCCAGGTTCATGCCAGGCGCGATGTTGACCTCGGCCGACACCGAGCGGTAACCCGCCTGGGTTTCGGCCCAGGACTGCGGCGCGTTGATGATGTATTGCGGCAGGATCAGCGTGGCGTCGGTGATGCGCGACTTGCCGCCCTGAAGAAACTCCGCAAACACGCCACCGGCCAGAGCGGGCTTGAAGCGCTGTGCGTCGCTGGGCGCCGCAATCCAATGTGTCTGGCCCCCTTCACTGCTGGTGGGCAGACCCGGTGCACCTTCGACCGACTCACGCGCCGCCGAAGCGAGCATGGCCTGCACCTTCGGATCGTCCCAGCCCAGGACGGTGAAGCCCGCCTGCCGAAGTTGCGCAATCAGGTCGTCCTGCGCGAGCCGCGCAAGTTCCTGCGCAAACGCCTTGTCCAGACCCAACACCTTGATGTTCGCCGACGATCGGGCCGTGGCGTTGCCACGCGAGAACAGCCCACTTTGCCGGGCGGCGACGGTGCGCTGCTCGACCAGCAGGTGCAGATAGGCCGTGGGCACCAGCAAGGTCTTGTTGAAGTCCAGCAAATCTTCGGGGTTGACCACCTGCACCTTCAGATTGAAGGCGGGGCGAGCGGCGGCGGCTGGGTCTGACACCGGCTCTGGTGTTGTCTGAGCCCAGATGGGTGCGGCCATCAGCAGCAGGGCGTGCAGGGCCAGTGCGACGGTTCTCAACGGTGGCATCGATGCGGTCCTTATTGATGAGTTGGGGTGCCGATCCCGCGCTACGCTTGCGCCAGCGGCGGCATCAGGCGCTGGCGACGCAGGGTGTCGAACCAGCGCATGAACATGGGACCGGTGTCGCACACCTCGTGCCAGCCCGCCAGGCGGGCCTTGGTCATCGACGTGACGATGTCCCATTGGGTGCGCAACACGTAGTCGGCAAAGTTCCATTCGGCCAGCTCGTCCACGCGGTGGGGCATCAGCGCATGGCGGCGCACGATGGCGTCCCACACCGGTGCCTTGTCGGCCATGAAATCCTTGAGTGCAAAGTCCCTGGGCTCGCCCCCGACGACGCCCAAGGCTGCCGCCACCTGCGGCCACACTCGGCGCCAGCGGAACGGATCGCCGTTGTGAAGGTGAAGAGCCTCGTTGGCTGCGCCAGCAGCGGTGGCTGCCCACACGGCGCCGCGGCCAAACAGCTCGGCGTCTGTCACCTGGTAGAGGATGTCGTAGGCGCGTTCGTTGCCGGGAAAGTGCAGGGGCAGCCCCAATTCGGCGCACACGGCACCGTACACGGCCAGGCAGGTCACCAGGCTCATCGGTGTGCCGGGCGAGATGCCGCACAACACGTGGGGTCGCAGTTCGGTCCAGGTCCAGCCCTGATCGACCGCGGCGGCCATCAAATCATCCGCCTGATCGAAATAGAAATTGCGCCCCTCGTGGCGAGGATCCGTTTCGAGGATGGGCGTTGGGGTGCGCGAGGGATGCAGGTGCGTGCCATACACCTTGGTGCCGGTGACCAGCAGCACACGCTGCAGCGCTGCCTGCCCGACCAGCGCCTGCAGCAGGTTGCGAAACATGGCGGCGTTGCTGTCGGTGGCGGTGGACCAATCGGACGAGGACGCGCTTGCCGGCGCAAACGCGCAATAAAACACATGGCTCAAGCCGTCCACGCCCGCACAAGCTGAGCGCAGCGCAGGCGCATCGAGCATGTCGGCTTGTAGCCAGGCGGTGTCTGCTGCGGCCCAGACCGGCCGCTTGCGCGACAGGCCTATGGTGTGCCAACCCGCCTCGCGCAAGGCGGCAACGATGTTGCGGCCGATGACACCAGACGCCCCAGCCACCAGGGCATGGGGAAATTGCGGCAGGTGCGAGGCGCTCCCGGCGGTGCTCACGCGGTCTCTCAGCCGGTGCGTTTGGGAATGTCCAGGCCGCGCTGCACGGCCGGGCGCGCAACAAAGGCATCCAGCACCCGCCGCACCTGGGTGAAGCGATCAAAACCGACCAGATCGCCCGCGCCGTAGAAGCCCACCAAGTTGCGCACCCACGGAAAGATCGCCATGTCGGCAATGGTGTAGTCGTTCCCCATCACCCAGGCCCGTCCCGTCAGGCGACCGTCAAGCACGCCCAAGAGGCGCTTGGTTTCCGCCACGTAGCGGTCGCGCGGGCGCTTGTCCTCGTAGTCCTTGCCGGCAAACTTGTGAAAGAAGCCCAACTGGCCGAACATCGGCCCCACACC